>JAXGSX010000182.1:0-7200 GCA_040775225.1 Kiritimatiellia bacterium
ATCAAACCCCAGCATGCTCAAGTTGGCCACATCGCTGCCGGACGACATGCCGTCGGGAATCGTCTGCACGGTCTGCACGCGTCCGGCGGCCGCCAACCGGCGGATATTGGGTATGGCCGCCTGTTGCAGGGGTGTGCGCCCGTCGTATTCCGGCGCGGGATAATCGCCCATGCCGTCGCCCAGCAAAATCATGATATTCATAAACCGTCTCGTTCAAGTGGGAGCTAATGATAGCGGTTTGCCGCGCCGCGGTCAAACTTGTTCGGGGTGGATTGTTGCAAGGCGAATTTTTTTGTTGTGTTGCGGCGCATGGTTGTGCGATAATTAAAAACAATCGCGGTGAGTATGCCCGCCGCGGGTCGGTTATCCGGGTTTTGACTGCAGGCGCGGGTTTGCTTGCGATACGCCATTGCCGGTCAATTTCCCGCCGTAGTACTCAATTCAAAATTAACAAGGAGCTGATCATGAAGCGGATGGCATGGTTGATGGGCGCGATGGCATTAACGGCGGCGGTCACCGCGGCCGAATCGGAATTCAGCCGGACGCTTTTCTGCCGCGAAAATCGTTTGCCGGAATTGGGACGCTGGGAATTGGGGCTGCTGTCGCAATATGTGCAATACGACGAATCCGCCGGAATTTCCGGCCTGGACTGGAAACGCAAGGATTTCACCATCGGCCCTTATGCGCGCTACGGTTTGTATGAAAACCTGACGGCTTATGCCGCGGTGCCGTTCGGGCACGTGGACTCGGACCGGACCGCCGACAAGCATACCGGCATCCGCGACATCAGCCTGGGCTTGGAATTGCTCGCCTACGAATACACCTTCGGTTATCCCTATATCCTGCCCTACGCGGAAGTGATCCTGCCCACCGGCGATGAAGACGACAAACTGGGCAACGGCAAAACGGATGCGGTTTTCGGCGCTGCCGCCGGCACCACGGTTTACGATGTGTACCATTACATTCTGGACGGGCGCTATAACGTCAACCATAAAAACAGCGGCGATGAAGACGAGGACGGGATGTTCACGCTGGCGGCGGCCTTTATCTGGGATTTGAGCGAGCGCTTTTCCCTGATGGCGGAAGCCAAGGGCACCAGCGAAGATATCGTCGGGGAAAGCGGCGTGCCGCTTTATTTCCGCGGCGGCATGTATTACAAGGTGTCCGACCAGTTGTCGCTGAGCTGGTTCGGCGGCGGCGCGGTCAATTCCGACGAGGACGGCATGGGCGCCGTTAAAGTCGGCTACCTGTTCTAATCCGGCGCCGGCGGTCGCGCGGCACTCCAGGCGTAGCAGACACCCGCCCGGAAGGCGCCCCGGCTTTCGGATGTTGCATGTTGAATGCGCAGCGCAACGCAGGGGCGGATGGATGCCCGCCGGTTCCGGCGTGGCGCAGGGCAGCCGTCTGGCGCCGCCCGGCCATGGCTATTGTGCTGGCCTGGCTGGCCGCCATGTTCTGGCTGGTGCGCTTCGAAGCCTTTCCCTCGTGGTTTGGCCGCAGCCATCATTCCTATCGCGATTTTTTACGCGGCGGCTTGTTCATCATGGATTCGTGGATGCGGGTTTCCCTGCATGGCCGGCCGGCGGGATACACGCATACCTGGGTAGACAGCGAGACGGACGGCGGCCGGCAGTTTTTCCGCCTGCGCAATCAAACCGCCCTGTCTGTGCGGCTGCTGGACCGGGACCGGGCAATCAGCGCCAGCATGCATGCGACTGTGGACGATGCCGGCAGCGTGCTGGAGTTTTACGCCGCCCTGCGCGCGGACGGCTGGGATACCCGTGTGGCCGGTCGCGCTCTCGGCAATGGCCGGTTCCGCGCGACCATCCGCGCCGGCGAGGCCGTCCGCGAGATGGAAGTGGACGTGCCGGCGGACGCCCTCCTGCACCTGCCCATGACGGAACTGCTGGTCGGACGCCTGGCGCCGGGCCGCGCCATAACGCTGTGCGTGTTCAACCCGCTGACCATGGCCGCGGATGAGTTGCGCATTACCGCGGTTGGCCGCGAAACGCTGAGCCTGGCCGGGCGCGATTATGAAGCCACCCTGGTTAAGACTGTTTACCAGGGATTGGAAATGCGCGCCTGGGTGGATGATCAGGGGCGCACGCTGCGGCAGGAAACGCCTTTCGGCTTGACCATGGAAATCTGCGCCCCGGCGGAAGCCGCATTGCCGGACGGCCCCGGGCCGTCGCTGGATTGGCCGGCGCCGCCAGGATTCTGGCCGATATCCGCGCCGGCGCCAGCATCCTGAATCACCTCCGTCGGGCGGTGGCGCAAGACAGTTACGCAGGGATTGCCGCGGTTCAAAAAATCCGTCACCACGAACCCCTGCGGAAATGCCATGCGCCCGCTGGAGGATGGCAGCTGATCCCGCGCTTGACTTGCCGGCGCTTTGTGGTGTAATTATATGCTTGTTGGGCGTATCAATCAAGATGGCAGGCGAACCATGTATCTGGACACATTGTTTCACGGCGCCCAGAAATTCGGCGCGTCGGATTTGCACCTGATCGCCGGCGTGCCGCCGGCCTACCGCGTCAACGGCGAGATTATCCTGGCCGACCAGGATCCCCTGGACGTGGAAGAACTCAACGACATGATCGGCGCCATGATCAACGATGATCAGCGCAAAAAATTCGAGCGGGAATGGGAATTGTGCGTGTCCATTCCCCGCGGCGACCTGGGGCGCGTGCGCGCGACGATTTACCGCCGCAACGGACATCCCGAATTGAGTTTCCGGTTCTGCGGCAGCCGGATTCCTACCCGCGCGGAACTGGGGTTGCCGGCGAAACTGGACGACTTTGTCCGCAACCGCAATGGCTTGATCCTCGTGACCGGTCCGACCGGCTCGGGCAAGACCACCACCTTGAATTACCTGGTGGACTTGATCAACCACGAGCGCAATTGCAAGATCATCACGATTGAGGATCCGATTGAATTCTCGCATGTCAACGACAAGTCTCTCGTGGTGCAGTTGGAAGTCATGACGGACACGCATTCGTTCAACCGGGCATTGGTGCATGTGCTCCGGCAGGATCCCGACGTGATCGTGGTAGGCGAATTGCGGGATTACGAGGCGATTGCCACGGCGCTGGCGGCCGCGGAAACCGGCCACCTCGTGCTGGCGACGGTGCATGCCGCCAGCGCCATCCAGACCGTGGAACGCATCGTCGGCGTGTACGAGGGCAATACCCAGCGGCAGATCCTGCTGCAATTGGCCAATACGCTCCACGGCATCATCAGCCAGGAACTGTTTACCACTCCCAACAATGAACGCCGGGTGCTGGCTTATGAACTGCTGGTGGCCAATCCCGCCGTGCGGAGCATCATCCGGCAGAACGATCTCGCCCAACTGGCTTCGGTCATGCAGACTTCCGGCCGGGACGGCATGGTGCTGATGGACGCCACGGTGCGCGACCTGTACGAACGCGGCCTGATCAGTTACGATATGGCCCTCAGCCGGATTCGCGATCCGGATGCTTTTTAAACCCGGCGGCGCATGATCACCCTGGAAAACCTCGGCAAACAATTCGGCCCGCTGTGGGCGGTCCGGGATTTGCATTTAACCGTGCCGCCGGGCGAATTGTTTTGTTTCCTCGGTCCCAACGGCGCCGGCAAAACCACCACCATCAAACTGGCCTGCGGCCTGCTGCGCCCGACGTCGGGAACGGTGCGCGTGGCCGGCGGCGATCCGGTGTCCGACCAGTCCGTGCGCGCCGCCATCGGCTACATCCCGGACCAGCCGTTTTTGTACGAACGGCTGACCGCCGCCGAGTTTTTCCAGTTTGTCGGCGATATCTACCGGATTGCCCCGGCGCGCATCCGACGGGAACGCGGAGAATTGTTCGACCTGTTCGGACTGCAACCCGTGGCGCAGACCATGATCGGCGAACTGTCCCACGGATTCCGCCAGCGCCTGGTTTATGCCGCGGCATTGCTGCACCAGCCGCGGGTGCTCTTTGTGGATGAGCCCTTTATCGGGCTGGACCCGTTTACCATCCGCCTGCTGCGCGACCTGTTGCGCGCCCGGGTGCGCGCGGGCATGACCATATTTCTCACCACGCACATTCTGGCGCTGGTGGAGGACCTGGCCGACCGGGTGGGCATCCTGGCCGGCGGGCGTCTGGCGGCGCTCGGCACGGTGGCTGAATTGCGCGCCCGCGCCGGCGGCGCCGGCGCGCTGGAGGATATTTTCCTGGGAATCACCCGGGCGGAATCGGTCTGATATTTGGCGAAGATCATGAGCGCTGTTCCCGCAAAATCCGGCAAATCCGGCCGCACCATTCTGGCAGCCAACCGCCGCGCCCGCCACAATTATATCGTGCTGGAAAATTTCGAGGCCGGCATTGCCCTGGCCGGCACGGAAGTCAAATCTGTCCGGGCGGGCATGGTTGATCTGAGCGCCGGCTTTGCCGATTATGAGAAGGGGGAAATCATCCTGCGCGACGTGCATATCAAGCCCTACGAGTTTGGCAACCAGTTCAACCACGAGCCGCGCCGGGCCCGCCGCCTGCTGCTGCACCGCCGGGAAATTAACCGGCTGGGCGGACAGTTGGCGCGCAAGGGTTTGACCCTGATTCCCCTGTCGCTGTATCTTAACCGGCGCGGGCTGGTGAAACTGGAACTGGGTTTGTGCCAGGGCAAGCTGGCGGCCGACAAGCGCGAAGCTCTGCGCCAGAAGGCCGCGGAAGACGACGCCCGCCGGGAATTGGCCGCCCGGCGTTGAATCAAAATTTGATGTAGTGCCGAACTGCGTTCGGCATCCCGGTCCGGTTGTAGTAGCCGAGCGGCTTGCCGGCAGTTTGGCAGGCGTTTGTTAGGTATCCGGAATGCGCCACACCGTGACGCTACTACAATCCGGAATTGTAGCACCGAACGGTGTTCGGCGTTTGTGTCTGATTGGAAAGGAAACAATATGCGCAAGCTAACGTTATTCACGGGTCAATTCGCTGATCTGCCGCTGGAACAACTGGCCGCCAAGGCCAAGGGGTGGGGATATGACGGTTTGGAACTGGCCTGCTGGGGCGACCACCTGGATGTCGCGCGCGCGGCGCGCGAGGAAAAATACGCCCGCGGCCACGTGTGGTTGCTGGCCCGGCATGGCTTGGAAGTGTTCGCCATCAGCAACCACCTGGCCGGACAACTGGTCTGCGATCCGAACAACGACGCGCGCTCGGACGCTTTCGCGCCGGGTGATTGCGCCGGCAATTCGGAAGCCAAGCGCGCCTGGGCCGTGGAAAGCATGAAAAATGCCGCGCGCGCGGCGGCCAACATGGGCGTCAAGGTGGTCAACGGGTTCACCGGGTCGTCCATCTGGCACATGCTTTACAGTTTTCCGCCGGCATCCGCGGCGATGATTGACTCCGGGTACGATGATTTCGCCCGGCGCTGGAATCCAATCCTGGACGTCTTCGACGAGTGCGGCGTGCGTTTTGCCCTGGAAGTGCATCCGACCGAAATCGCCTACGACCTGTACACCGCCCGCCGGGCCCTGCAGGCCATCGGCAACCGTCCCGCCTTCGGGTTCAATTTCGATCCCAGCCATCTGTTCTGGCAGATGGTGGACCCGGTGCGATTCATCCAGGCTTTCCCTGAGCGCATTTACCACGTGCATGTCAAGGATGCGGCGCTGACGCTGGATGGCGCGAGCGGCATCCTGGCTTCGCACCTCAACTTCGGCACACCCGGGCGCGGTTGGGATTTCCGGACCCCGGGGCGGGGGAGCGTCCGTTTCGAGGAAATTATCCGGGCCTTGAACGTCATCAACTACCCGGGGCCGCTTTCCGTGGAGTGGGAGGACGCCTACATGGATCGCGAGCACGGCGCCGCGGAAGCCTGCCAATTTGTGCGCCGGCTGGATTTTCCCAAGTCCGACCGCGTGTTTGACGAAGCGTTCGGATGACGAAACCTTCAGTTGCGGATTATTGGGCATTCCACGGCACGGCTGCGGCCCGCGCGGATAATTGGAATGGTTCCTGGCCGGCAGAGATCACGCCGCCCGGCGCAGTCCGGCTGCAGGTTTCCCGGGAAATCTGGATTCCAGTGGTGCAGGGCAGGCGCCAGACGCCGTCTCTGAATCTGGCGGGCGATCCAGCCGGCATCCCACGATTCGAACTTATGGCCGCAAAGCACGGCGCCGGCAAAAATACGGCCTGATTGAAGCCCCGCTATTCCCGGACAACCAGGGTGGCCCGGGAGAGCATGCTTTGCCCATCCAGCCGCAGGATGCCGTCCATGGGGTAGTCTACGGCAAACCAGATATTGTAGGCGCCCGGCGCCAGCGTCAGACCGTCGGCCACGATTTGTTGGGGCACGTTGTATAGCGGCCCCTGGTAAGCCGGCCGGCAGTTATCCGGGTTGCCGTCAAACGGCATGAAAAGCATGTCGCTGTTCAGGTAATACCAGAGATGGCCGGTATGGGCGTAAGCCGCCAGCCACCAGTCAACATTGTAGCCGAGGTAAGCGGGAGGCAGATTCATCATTTCCGCGGCAATGACGATGGGCGCGCCCGCCGGGATGCTGATATTGTCGCCGGCCATCCCGTTCACGCTGACCAGCGGGCCCACCACGCCCAGGTAGCCGGTGTCGGATTCGCTGAATGCGCTGGCGCCCGCGGCGTTCACCGCTTTCACCCAGTAATAATAAGTCATATCAGCGGCGGCGCCGGCATCGTCATAACTCGTGCCGGCAATCCCCTCCGCCCGTTGTACGGCCGCGCCGGAGTCGTCGGATGTGTGCCGCCAGACCTGGTAGGATTCCGCGCGAGGGGCGGCCGTCCAGGTCACGCGCACCTTGCCGGTAAATGCGCCGTCGCTGGCGGCGACAGCCGCAGGGGCATCCGGCGGCGGCGTAATAGTTGTAACCGTCAGGGTCGCCGTGGCGCTGGTGGAGGCGCCGGCAACATTGCTCACGACGCAGCGGTAGCCGCCTGCGTCCGCGGGTGTAACCGAGGCAATCGTGTAAATGGCGCCCGTGGCCTGTGCGATATTTGCGGCATTTTTCCGCCACTGGTAAAAGAGGGGCGCCGGGCTTGTGGCGGTAACATTAAAGGTGGCGGAAGCGCCCTCGTTCCTGGTCAGCGATTGCGGCTGCCCGGTGATCACCGGCGGGGCCAACATTTTTACAATCCAATAGTCATAGCCGCCCCGTGAGCCTTCGGTCCTGTCGCCGCCGGCTCCGGAATTGCCATATCCGGCGGCAATA
>JAXGSX010000183.1:0-7192 GCA_040775225.1 Kiritimatiellia bacterium
CGCAAAGGATTGTCATGAACGGATTGAAAAAATTCGCCCCGCTGGATGAAGCCAGCGCTCTGCCAAAGTATGTTCAACTGCGCGCCTGCCTGGAATCGGCCATCCGCAGCGGCGCCTATGCCGTGGGCGACAAGTTATGCACGGAAGCCGAGTTGAAACGGTGGTACGGGTTAAGCACGGCGACTGTGACCCGCGCCCTGGCGGAACTGGAACGCTCCGGGATGGTGGTGCGGCGCAAAGGCGCCGGCACTTTTGTCGCCGCCCGGCATGCGCCGCCGCCGCGCACCCGCGAACGCACCCTGCTGCTTTGCGGATTGCACGCGCCGGAAGATTTGAAACGCACCGATGTCAGCTGGTTCGTCACGTATGAACTCCACCGCGGCGTGATCAACAATTTCGACGGCCGGGTGCGCTTGCTGGATTACACGGAATTAGCCGGGTATCTGGACGGGGCGCCGTCGGAAGCCTTCGGATTGATCATGCTCGATCCGCCGCCCGGCGTCGTGGAGCGCGCCCGGGCGGCCCGTGTGCCCTGGGTGGCGATGCGTTTATTTGGAGTCGCCGGCCAGCTTCCTCCGAATACCGTCGCGATTGACAGGCTGAGCGGCGTGGTGGAAGGCATGTCCTATTTGATCCAGCAACTCGGCCACCGCACGGTGGCCTTGATTATTCCGCCGCAGGATACGCCCCGCCATTCCGAGCGGATGGCGGGATACGCCATCGGATTGCACACTTTCGGAATTCCTTACGATGCACGGCTCGTGGCGTACGCGCCGTACGGCATGGCTGAAAATGGCGCGGCCGCGGTCCGGGAATTGCGGCGCCGGCCGGTGGCGTTCACCGCGGTTTTCGCATCCACGGATGTCAAGGCGCTGGGCGCCATCGAAGCGCTGGAGCAGGTCGGGTTGCTCGTCCCCGGAGATGTGTCGGTCATGGGCTTTGACGATGCGCCGGGCACAGAGCAGGCCCGTCCGCCGCTGACCACCGTGCGGGTGCCGCGTTACGAGTTGGGGGCGGCGGCGGCGGCCATGCTGAAACGGCGCATGCTGTCGCCGGGCGCGGATTGTCCCGGCATCCGCTTGCAGAGCCGGCTGATCATTCGCGGCTCCTGCGGTCCGGCGCCGGCGCGCAGCGGGTAATTGGCGGATGCCGGATGCCCGTCTACGCTAAAGCTACGCCGGGCACAGCCGTTCGGCCGCTACTGATGCGGCGTCACCAGGCGATGCCGACCCTGTAGTAGCGCCACGGGGTGGCGCATCTGATGCCGAACACCGTTCGACTGCGATAGGTCCGGCGCAGGCGTCATCCGTCGCGTTCGGCGATGATTGCCAGCGCCATCGGGATCAGCCAGATTTGCGCGGTTTGAACGATGTTGTCCGGATAATCGCCCAGGCCGTACAAATGAATGCAAAGCAGCATTAAGGCGGGGATGCCCGGCCAGAGCCGCGCCCCGAAGGTAGGTTCACGGTAGATGCGGCGCGCCAGTTGCCAGGCCAGGATTAGCCAGGCCGCCAGGTGCAGCGCCACGCCCGCCCAACCGAATTCGAAGAACAACTTCAGCCAGTAATGATGCGGATGCGGATAATAAAAATCCGCCGGCGGCGGTGCGTTATCATAATAAATCCGTGTGAAATTGCGCTTGCCATAACCGTGGCCGAACCACGGCCGCTGCCATGCCAGTTGCCAGGCATGCCGCCAGACGATATCGCGCTGGCTCAGGTTGTGCCGCAGGAATTCCTTGAACCGGCCGGCCGCCGGCGCCGGCGCGCCGGCGGTTGCGGCGGCATACTCCGGCGGGGACGGCGGCGGGGTGATGCGCCGGTTCAACTTTTCCGCCTGCCATGCCAGCAGCGCGCCCAGACATGCCGCCGCCAGGCCCCAGGCAATTTTGCGGCGGACTCCCGGCAGGAAAGCCCCCATGGCGGCGACGGTCAGGGCCAGCGCGGCCTGCGGTCCGCGGGAAGCCAGCACGACCTGGTAGGCAAGAGCGAGGGCCATGCCGGCCAGGCAGGCGCGCGCCGGCCAGCGCCGTGTTGTGCGCCATTGCCAGAAGAAATAAAAATACGCCAGCGCCGCCAGTCCCGCCATCATGCTGGCGACATTGCTGTGATTCAGGATAAAAGGTTGGAAAGCATGGGCCCGGGCCGTCAATTCCGCTCCCAGGCGCCAACTCAGCCGGACGAGGTCGAATGCCAGCGTCAGAACCACCGCGTTGGCGCTGTAAAGCAAGGCCGCCTCACGGCGCGGGCGGGTGTTGAAAAGCGCCGGAATGGCGAATGCGCCGGCGAAAATTTCCAGCAGCCCGGTAAAATCCCGGCAAGAAGCCGCCGGCGCGCGGGAAAACGGCAGGGACAACGCCATGTAAACAGCCGCCGCAATGAAAGCCAGCCCCGCCGGCTGCCGCCATGCTGCCAGTCCCCGGCCCGTGCGCCAGGCGGCATGCACGGCATAAACCGCCGCGCCAAAAACGGCGATATCCTGGATGGCCTTCGATGAAAACGTCCAGACCAGCAAGGCCAGCGCCGTGCCGGCGGCAGGTTTCAGGTATTTCCGCGGTGGGATCATAGGTGTTATTTCTTCCGTTCGATCATCATCCGCGCCAATTCCCGCAATGGGGCCGTATCGCCAGGCAAACTCTGCAAAGCCTGGCGGGCGGCTTCGCCCAGTTGATGGGCGGTTTGGCGCGCGGACTCGATCCCATGCACGGCAACCCAGGTCATTTTGCCGCGCCGGGCGTCGCTGCCGGCGGCTTTGCCCAACTGCGTGGAATCCGCGGTGGCGTTCAGCAGGTCATCCACAATTTGAAACGCCAGCCCCGCCTGCGCGCCGTAAACCGACACTGCCGCCAGGGCGGCTTCATCCGCCCCGGCGGCGATGGCGCCCATGCGGACGGCGGCCCGGATCAGGTCGCCGGTCTTATGCCGGTGGATGAATTCCAGTTGGGCCGGGTCGGCCGGCCGGCCTTCCGCCAGTATATCCGCCGCCTGGCCGGCAATCACGCCGCGGCTGCCGGCGGCTTGGGCCAGTTCCAGGCTGAGTTGATTGGGGTGATAAGGGGGCGGGGCGGCGGTTTCCGCCAGCCATTCGAAGGCCAGGGTCAGCAGGGCGTCACCGGCCAGTATGGCATTGGCTTCACCGTACGCCACGTGAACGGTGGGCTTGCCGCGGCGCAGCCGGTCGTTGTCCATGGCCGGCAGATCGTCATGGATGAGGGTATAGGCATGCAATGCTTCCAGGGCTGCGCCGGGCAGCAGGGCCGGGCTGTCATCCCCGCCCGCCGCGGCGGCGGCGGCCAGGCATAGCAGCGGGCGCAGGCGTTTGCCGCCGGAGAAAATGCTGTAGCGCATGGCGGCGTGCAACGGCTGCGGCGCAGTGCCGGCGGGCGGCAGCTTTTGTTCAAGCATGTTCTCGATGCGGCGGATTTGATTTTGAAAATATTTTTGCATGGTCCGTCATGCCGGCCGCAGGTTTTTTACCGGATGCCGCCGATCTTGATTGTAAATACGGTGTCGAATTGCTATTATAGCCGTCAAAAGGGCCAGGGAAAGGGAATTTTTTGAGCAAAACATCCGGCATACGCTGCGCACAATGCGGACATGTGAACCGGTTTGGCGTCCTCTTCTGCGAGGCTTGCCGCTCCCGGCTCAACCTGGCCGCGGAACATCCCGGGTTGAAAACCGCGCCGCCCGCGCGCCGCCGGATCGCAGCCTGGCTGCCGCTGGGCGTGCTGTTTTTAATTACCGGGCTGGGAGTGCTGGTGTTCTGGCCGATGGGCAATGGGTTTGTTCCCGGCAGTCCGGCGGCCCTGCAGGCGTTTCGGCAAAAACTATGGACCTTGCGCCATGCCGCCGTGCCGGTTCGTCAGAATTTTGCGGAGGTGGAAATTAATGCCGGGTTGGCGGCGGCCCTGGCGCGCTTCCCATCGCCCGCTTCGCCCTGGCAATTGGATTTAAAGGCGGCGGGCGTGTCGGTCAAGCCCAAGGGCGTGATCGTTTCCTACCTGGCGCAGCTAGGGCCGTTCCCGGCGCGGCATTACCTGCTGGGCCCGTTTAAAATATCCGTCCGCCTGATTTATGCGTATGCGGCGCCGGGTAAATTCTCCCTGCGCCGCGCCTGGCTGGGGCATGTCTGCCTGCCCGGTCCGCTGGCGCGGCTGGCGGTTTGGCCGGCGCGTCCATTCTGGCTGGCGGTAAAGGAGCAACTTGCCCCCGGACGCGTCCTGTCCTGGGAGGTGGAGGACGGCGGATTGGCGGCGCAGGTTACATCAATCTCCAATTCGGATTAAGGAAAGGCGGCGATCATGGCGGAATCCGGCGGCAAACTGCAAACAACTGTAGGCGCAATCGCGCCCCTGGCGTTGGAATACACGGCCGGCGATGATTCGCGTCTCGACTTGCAACTGGCGGACGCGGATTGCATCGGTACCGCCGCCCATGTCGTCATGTTGTCGCGCATGCCTGTGCGTCCGCGCCTTTTCAGCCGCGCGGAAGCGGCGCGGGTGATCGCCGAACTTGGCCGCATCCGGCGCCTTGCCCAAAAGGGACGGTTTGTCATCACGATCGCCGACCAGGATGTGCACCTGGCCGTGGAGCGGGTTTTGACCGCGCGTCTGGGTGATCTGGGCCGCCGGGTGCATACCGGCCGCAGCCGCAACGACCAGGTGGCCGTTGATTTGCGGCTGTATGCCAAGGATCAAATGCTGTCCGCCATGGCGGAATTGCTGGATTTGGCGTCAGTGCTGGCGCGTTTCGCCCGGCGCAACCGTCTGGCGCCGATGGTGGGGCGCACGCACATGCAGCCGGCGATGCCCAGTTCCGTGGGCTTGTGGGCCGGCGCTTATGCCGAAGCTTTGCTGGACGATCTGGCGCTGCTGCGCAGCGCCTATAACATCAACGACCAGTGCCCCCTGGGATCGGCGGCCGGCTACGGCGTGCCGCTCCCGCTTGACCGGCGCCTGACCGCGCAACTGCTGGGATTTGCCGCGCCTTGCCATAACGTGATGGCCGCCGCCAATGCCCGCGGCAAACTCGAATCGGTAATTCTGATGGCGTTGAGCCAGACCATGCTGACCCTGTCGCGCCTGGCCCAGGACCTGATGATTTTCACCATGCCGGAATTCGCTTATTTCCGGCTGCCGCCGGAGTTTTGCACGGGCAGCAGCATCATGCCCCAGAAGAACAATCCCGATGTCCTGGAATTGCTCCGCGCGCGCGCCGCGGGATCCCTGGCGGATGCTTTCGGCGTGGCGGATATGGTCAAGGGCCTGCCCGGCGGGTATAACCGCGACTTGCAGGAGACCAAGGCGCCGTTCATGCGCGGATTCCAGACGGCCCGCGGCAGCCTGCGGATCATGCGGCCCATCATGGCCGGCCTGGCGGTTGACCGCCGGGCTTTGCGCGCCGGGTTCACGCCCGCCGTATTCGCCGCGGATCGCGCCCTGGAATTAACCGGGCGGGGGATGGCGTTCCGCGATGCGTACCGGCATGTCAAGGGCCGCCTGGCGGAATTGAGCGACGCCGACCCGGCCGCGGCGCTTGCGCGCAAAACCCATCTGGGCGCCACGGCCGGCCTGGATTGGGGCGGGCTGTTCCGGCGGATCGCCAAGGAAAAGCTTGCCACGGCGCGGCAACGGCGTTATTTTGAAAGCAAGATCGTCAAATTGATGGCGTTGGCTCATGGAATCGGCGATTGAAATTCAAGACCTGGCGGTGGAATTTCCCATGCGGCATGGGCGCCTGCGCGCGGTGCACGGATTGAATCTCCGCGTGCCGCGCGGACAGGTGTTCGGCTTTATCGGCCCCAACGGCGCCGGCAAAACCACCACCGTCCACGCGCTCCTGGGATTTATCGCCCCCACCTCCGGCGCTGTGCGGGTTTTGGGCGCCGATGTGCGGCATGCCCTGGCGCGGCGGCGCATCGGCTACATGTCCGAGCGGCCCGAGATTTACCGGTTTCTGACCGGGCGCGAATTGCTGCGCATGATGGGACGCTTGTTTGGTCTGCCGGCGGCGGAGGCGCGCCGCCGGACCGGCGTCCTGCTCGAAAGGGTGGGGCTGGCCGGCGCGGCGGATCGGCGGATTGCCGTTTATTCCCGGGGCATGCTGCAGCGGCTGGGGCTGGCGCAAGCGTTGATCAACGATCCGGAATTGGTGATCCTCGACGAGCCGACCAGCGGTTTCGATCCGCCCGGCCGCATCGAAGTCCGGCGGATCATGGAAGAACTGCGCGCGCGCGGTTGCACGGTGTTTTTTTCATCGCACGAGTTGTCGGAAGTGGAAAAAGTTTGCGACAGCGTGGGCATCATCGTCCGGGGGCGCCTGGCGGCGTCCGGCGCGATTGCCGGCCTGGCGCGGCCGGGCGAAAGCCTGGAACAATATTTCATAAGGCTGCTGGCATGCGACAAATCCTGATCATTGCCCAGATTGTGTGGCTGGAAATGCTGCGGCGCAAGGATATTTACGTCCTGCTGATCCTGATGGCCGCCTTCCTGCTGGGCATGATTTCGCTGGATATTTTCGGGCTGGGCGGCATGCCCGGCTACGTGAAGGAAATCGGCTTGCTGATGCTCTGGATTTGCGCCTGGTACCTGACCGTCAATTACGGCGCGCGCCAGTTGCCGCGCGAGGAAGCGGAAGGCACGATATTCATCCTGCTGTCAAAACCGCTTTCCCGGTGGCAATTGCTGGCCGGCAAATGGCTCGGCGCATGGATGGGCGGCGTGGCCGCCAGCCTGCTGCTGTATGCCTTGCTGGCCGGCGTGGTGGCGCTGCGGGGCGGATTTTTCGCGCCGGCGATTTTTGTGCAGCACGGCTTGCTGCATGCCGCTCTGCTGTCGGTGCTGGCGGCGATGGGCATTCTGTTTTCCACCCGCATGAATTACGACGCCGCGGCGGCGTTGGCTTACGTCTGGAGCCTGGGCGCTTATTTTCTCGCGCCGCGCCTGCCGGAGCTGGCGCTGCATGCCGCGGGCATCCGGCATGATTTGATGCTCGCGCTATACTTCGCCCTGCCGCACCTGGAATTATTTGACATGCGTCTGCGGCTGGCCCATGACTGGCCGCCGGCGGACTGGGGCGCCTTCGCCCTGATCCTGGCATACGGCGCGGTGCTGACGGGCTTGCTGCTGGCCATCGCCTGGCTGGTGTACCGCAATAAGCGGTTTTCGCGCGCCGCGGGGGTTTAGGACGGGGAG
>JAXGSX010000184.1:0-7169 GCA_040775225.1 Kiritimatiellia bacterium
AGAATTCGCGGTATATGAATACAGCTTCATCCTTCGCGCCGCGCATCTGCGGCATCCGGGCCTCATCACGGATTCAGGTGCTATACAGCGCGCTGATGCGGCAGAAAACGGCATCCGTCAGCCGCCGGACATCTATCGCATTTTATTCCAAACCCACCCGGCGGGCCCATTCGTAAACGAAGGCGGCAAAACAGGCAATGAAAAAGGCGGCAAAACCCGCCAAGGCTGTTTTTTTCAGCGCGCCCCGGCTGCCGCGGTACACCACCGGTTCGCCCAACGGCAAAACCTCCCGGGAACTCAATTGGGTGTTGACATAATCCAGGGCCTGCGCCGCGAGTTCATCGTCCGCGTCCAGTGCCGCGGACGGCGCGGCGCCGGCGCCATTGAAGGACCGCAGCCGGCGGGAAATTTCGTCCACCACCCGGGTGTAAAATTCGCGGGAATTGACGGCGCCGGCGGCATTCTGTTCGGCTTCCGCCAGGCGGTTGCGCGCATCAAGATATTCCTCGTTCATTTCCTGGGACTTGAGCTGCAAATCCCGCATCCGGCCCAGCGCGTTGCTGTCGGAGGTCTTGACCAGGTCCTGCCACAGGACCGTGTCGTCCACCGAGCGGGAAACGGTGATGTATTTCTGGTCTTCCAACTGTTCCGCATTCTGCCGGGCGGCCTTGACGGCGGCCGTGTATTTCAACCAATCCTCCTGCAGTTCCTTCAGGCGGCCGCGGACGTAAATCAAAGCCTTTTCCATGGCCTTGCGCTGGACTTCGCGCATGGTTTCATCGCGCCAGACGCGCGCGATGGCCAGGGCGTCTTCCGCCCGGGGCAGGGCAATGGAGCCTTGGATGATGCTGGTTTTGGGCGGCCGGATGACTTTCATCAACGACATCAAATCGGCAAAATCAAGGCTGATGTTCGATGCCTCGCAAAACTTGTGCACCCGCATGCCGACCACGGAGGACCTGGCGGTTTCGTGGTGCGTCAGCACGCTGGTCTCGAAAAGGTCCTTATCCACCCGTCCCTCGCGGGAATATTCCGGCACGACCTCCATCAGCGCGACCGCCTCGTAAGGGCGCGGTTTCAGAAACAGATAGGCGGCGGTAACAAGCGCCGCCAGCAGGGTAACCGCCAGGATGCCGCGGCGATGCCGCCAGACCATGCGGATCAGGTCGGCCAGGCTGATGAAATCATCTTCCGGCGGCACCAGGGCATGCTGGATGTTACGCGAGTTTTCTTGCATGTGAGCACCTTTAATAGTGTTCAGTGTTCGGGGTTTCGGCGTAAAACTCAAGATCACAAGGCGGGCGCTAGCCCGCAACCAATTTCATTCTTCCCGGTCATCTGTGCGCATCCGTGTCATCCGTGGATTATTTACCCGCAGATTACGCAGATTTACGCAGATTATTTTGCCTGAGATTGATAATATTCGCGGTACCAACCCACAAACCGGCGCACGCCCTCCTCGATCGGCGTGGCGGGCATGAATCCCACATCGCGCGTCAGGTCGGACACGTCCGCGCACGTGAGCGGCACGTCACAGGATGGCAGCGGCTTGTTGATTTGCACGGCCTTGCGGCCCAGGCATTCCTCCAGGATGGCGATCAAACGCGCCACTTTTACCGGCTGGTGGTTGCCGATGTTATACAGCCGGTAGGGCGCAGTGCTGCTGCCCGGGTCCGGCGCGGCGCCGGACCATTCAGGATCGGGCCGTGGCACGCGGTCCAACGCGCGCAGCACGCCTTCGACAATGTCATCCACATAGGTGAAATCGCGCGCGACTTCCCCCTGGTTGAACACCGTGATGGGCTGGCCCGCCAGGATGGCGCGGGTGAACATGAAGAGGGCCATGTCCGGCCGGCCCCAGGGCCCGTAGACGGTGAAGAAACGCAACCCGGTGACGGGCAGCCGGTAAAGATGGCTATAGGCATGCGCCATCAGCTCGTTGGCTTTTTTGGTGGCGGCATACAGGCTGAGCGGATGGTCCACGTTCTGGTGCACGGAAAAGGGAATCCCGGTATTGGCGCCGTACACGGAACTGGAGGAGGCATACACCAGGTGGGCCGCCTGGACCTGCCGGCAGATTTCCAGCACATTGGCGAATCCCAGGAGATTGGCGTCAATATAAGCCTGCGGATTTTCGAGCGAATAACGCACGCCGGCCTGGGCGGCCAGGTGCAGGATTTTCTCCGGCCGCACGGCCGCCAGATCGGACACCGCCGCACGGTCGGCCAGGTCCAGCCGGCGAAATTCAAAGCCCGGATGCCGCTGCAGGCGTTGCAGGCGCGCGTTTTTCAAGTTCACGTCGTAGTAAGGGTTTAAATTATCCACCCCGACAACCGTATCGCCGCGGGCCAGCAGTTGCTCGCACAAATGATACCCGATGAATCCGGCGGCGCCGGTAACCAGCATCTTCATATTGACAGACTCCGTCCCCTTATATTATGCGCGGCAGACGCGGCGGCGAACCGACTTATTAACAAATCGCTAAAACTATCATATCCGATGTAAATTTTAAAGCTTGATTTTCGGCGCGGGTTTGGCGCCGGATTCGTCCGCCGGTTGGAGACGCGCTGAAAAAAATTCACAACTATCGGTCGCCTCCACAATTTTCCCCCGCCGGGCGCAACGCTGGACAAAGGGATTGACCACGTAATCCGCGCAATGGCGGCAGAGGCGGCCGGCCTCGCCTCCCTTGAAAATTTTGACCGGGGCCGCGGCATCCTCCCGGCTGAACACGCTCGGCGCATGCTTTTGTTTGAACGGCACTTCCGCCTCGCTGCCAAAAACATGTCCGCACGACAGGCAGGATAATTTGACTCCCGCGCGCCGGAAACCTTCATAGACCGGCTCGCGTTTCAGCAGCGATTCCCGCCCGCAGGCCGGACATATGATTTCAGGATTTTGATTGGTTTCCATCCAGGTTTTCCTCCCGGCAGATCATGGCGGCGCGCCGCGCGCCATCCTCCAGGCGCCGAACAGGCAGCACACTCCCGCGGCTTTGACAGCCGCCAGCAGCAGCATGGCGTCGGCCAGCCCGAACAGCGGCAGCAATATAATTCCCGGCAGCGCCCCGCCCAGCGCCGCGCCGGTCAAATCCAGCGCATTGATCCACGGCGTGGACTCGGCGCCGCCGTCTCCCGTCCGCCACAAGCGGCACGCCAGCGGAAACTGCGATCCGGCTGCCAGGCCGGTCATGCCGACCAGCATATATACCACCCCCGCCGCGCCCGCCGGCAAGTGCGGCACAGTCAGCAGCCAGCGCATAGCCGGCGCCACCATGCCGGCTGCCGCCAGCAAGGCTAATTCAGCCCCGAAAACGCCGCGCCAGACGCGGACAGGTATGGCGTGCGCGCCGGAATTTACCGCAGCCCCGGCTGGGGACTCAGCCGCCAAAGCCCGCGCCGACAGCAGCGATCCGGCTGCCAAGCCGGCCATGAACACTGCCATGATCATGGCCAACCCTGCGTATATGTTACCAAATACGTTTTGAAATACAAACACCAAGGTAATTTCCAGCGCCATTTCGCAGAAACCGGTGGTCAGTACAACATAACCCAACAAGCCGTTCAGGATGCGTCTACGTCCAGCCGGCTGGCCGGCAGCGGCCTGCGTCAGCAGCAATGCCAGGATTCCGCCGGCAAGCACAAAACATCCAACCCAATGCAAGTTTATACGCTGCAACCTTTTAACGAAGTCTTTGACCGGCAGGTTGCCGATCTGGAGCCAGCGCGTCAATACTGTAAAAGTTGACACCGGCTGAAACGCCGTATTAGCCGGCGCGGAACTGGCGTCCAACTGTTGCCTGACCCGCGCCGACTTGTCCGGCGCCAATTCCTCGGCATCCAGGAGCCAGCCGCGGGTAAAATAACGGCAATCAACCGCCGCGGTCCCGGCGCGCCGGTACAATTCCTCCGCATCCAGAGTAATGGAACTGTCCGGCCCGCCGGCGAAAAAATGGCTGCGCGCTCCGGGCGTCACCAGCACCCGGGGGAAAACCAGGCGCAAGGCTGACTCAACCGAAGCGGCCAACCGCAAGGCTTCGCCGCGCAGATGCTCGGAAGTCGGCAAAGCCGTGTACATGAACCCGCCCGGGGCCAGAATGCGCCGCACATCGCGGTAGAATTCCGCCGTGTAAAACCGGTTGGCGGCAATTGTATCCGGTTCCGCCGCGCTGACAATTACCACGTCGAATTGCCCCTTGCAAGAACGGATAAAACGCGGGCCATCCGCCGCCACAAAACTTGCGCGCGGATCCCTCGCCGCGGCGTGGTTTGCCTGGTTAAACTCCTGCAACAAAACAGTTTGGGCCAGGTCTTGCTCCAGACAGACCAGCCGTTCCAGGGGGTATTTCAGCAATTCCGGCGCATCGTCCGGCGGGTTACCGCCCAGCAGCAGCACGCGCCGGGCGCGCGGCATCTGGGCCATGATGAAATGGATTTTAAATTCAGCGGTGATCGGGTCGGGAAACACGAAGGCCGCCTGCCCGTTACTGTAAAGGATTTTCTGGCCGGCGCTTTCAAACAGCGCCAGGTTCCGGAACCGCGAATCCACCGACGCCAGCAGCCGGCTTTCCCCTATCCCCCCGGCGGAAGCCCCCAACACGCCAAAACTCCGCCAGCGCAGGCTGATGCCGGCCCATTCCAACGGCGCCAGCAAACGGTATTGCACGCCCAGCAGGCCAAAAACACAGAGCAAGCCGAGGCAAATCCTCCGCGCCCGGGGTCTCGGCGCCGCCAGCCAGGCGCCCGCCAGCCCGCACCCCCCCGCCCAAAATGCCGGCGCCAGACCGCCGGGCAGATTGACCAGGGCGGCGTAAAACAATCCGCCGGCGCAGATGCCGCCCAGGGCATCGGCGGCGTAAATCCGGCCGGCGGCGCGCCCGGCCGGCTCGCGCCGGCCCCAGGCGGATTGACGGCAAACGGCCGGAAACAATGCGCCGACCGGCAGACATAAAGGGATCAGCGCCGCCGCTATGAAAACGAACATCAATCCCGGTGGCGCCTGTTCGCCGAACGGCACGCGCAGCAGCCGTGGCGCGGCTCGTATAAAAAACACTTCCGCCGGGGCAACCAGCGCCAGCCATACCAGCAAGGCCGTAATCAACCATGCCAGCCGGGGGGCATCGCAGCGTCGCTGAACCAGGCCGAACAGGCCGGATCCGGCCCCCGTCAGCAACAGCCATCCGGCCAGCGACAGGCCGATGGTGATCTCGTTGCCGCAAAACGCGACCAGCAATTCGCGCAACACCACCAATTGCGCCAGCATCGCAAACATGCCCGCGCAGAACATGGCGGCCGGCAGCCGCCCGCCGCCTGAAAAAAACCGCATTTTTCCTTGACTTGACACGTTCGGCATATATATGATGATGGCCTTTTAATTAAGAATCATTGTCCCGAAAAGGCGCAATGTCAATCATGTAGTTAACAAGGCAGCGTCAACAATATAGGAGCAAGCATCATGGCGATTAAAATTGGCATCAATGGGTTCGGACGCATTGGTCGGTTGTTTTTCCGGGCGGCACTGAACAATCCCCAGGTGGAAGTCGTCGGCATCAACGATCCGTTCATTGACGCCGGATACATGGTGTACATGCTGAAATATGACACTGTCCACGGCCGTTTCAAGGGCGAGGTGGATTCCCGCGACGGCAAACTGGTGGTCAACGGCAAAGCCATCAGCGTTTATGCCGCCATGAAGCCCGAGGAAATTCCCTGGGCGGCCTGCGGCGCCGAATACGTGCTGGAATCCACGGGCGTCTTCACGGAAATCGAAAAAGCCAAGGCGCACCTGAAGGCCGGAGCGCGCAAGGTGCTGATCTCGGCGCCGTCCAAGGATGCGCCCATGTTCGTCATGGGCGTCAACCATACCGCCTACAAATCTTCCATGGAAATTGTTTCCAACGCTTCCTGCACCACCAACTGCCTGGCCCCGCTGGCCAAGGTTATACACGATAATTTCGGCATCGTTGAAGGACTGATGACCACCGTCCACGCCACCACCGCCACCCAGAAAACCGTGGATGGCCCGTCGAAGAAAGACTGGCGCGGCGGCCGCGGCGCGGCTTTCAACATCATTCCGTCCAGTACCGGCGCCGCCAAGGCTGTCGGCAAAGTCATCCCCGAACTCAACGGCAAACTGACCGGCATGGCCTTCCGGGTGCCGACCGCCGACGTCTCCGTGGTGGACCTGACCTGCCGCCTGGCGAAGCCGGCGAAATACGAAGCCATCAAGGATGCCATCAAACAGGCCGCCGCCGGCCCGATGAAGGGCATTATGGCATACACGGAAGACAAGGTGGTTTCCTCCGATTTCATCGGCGAATCCTGCACTTGCATTTTCGATGCGGAAGCGGGCATCGCCCTGAACGACAATTTCGTCAAGCTGGTGGCCTGGTACGACAATGAATGGGGCTATTCCAACAAGTGCGTGGACCTGATCGTCCACATGGCCAATACGAAATAATGTTCTCCCCTGAATTTTGCACGAATATTGGGGTAGAAATGATTTAAAGCAATCATAGCGCGTGCAAAATAAATTTTACACAGTTGTCTGTTGTCACCCATATGGTTACATAAGCGCCGTTTCCGGAAACACCAATATTCGCCGGCAGCCGGCCGCGCGATTTTGGCGCAGGGCTTTGTTGCGCGGGGCTTTGCGGTATGTTTATACAGCGGCACCCCGCGCGCCGCGCCCTGCGCCAAACTTGTGCGGTGCAAAATTCAGGTCCCATGAATAAAAAAACAGTTCGCGATGCCGCGCTGCAGGGCAAACGCGTATTGATGCGTGTGGATTTCAATGTGCCGGTCAAGGACGGTCTGGTGGATGACGATACCCGCATCCGCGCCGCCTTGCCGACCATCCAGTACGTGCTGGACCAGGGCGCTTCCCTGGTACTGATGAGCCACCTCGGCCGTCCGCAAGGCAAGCCCGAGGCCAAATATTCCCTCAAGCCGGCGGCTGACCGCCTGGCGGCGCTGCTGGGCAAGCCCGTCGGCTTCGCCCCGGACTGCGTCGGCGCGGCGGCCCGCCAGATGGCCGGCGCGCTGCAACCGGGACAGGTGCTGCTGCTGGAAAACCTGCGTTTCCACCTGGAGGAGGAAGGCAAGCCGGACCTGCCGAAAACTGCGGACGATGCCGCCAAGCAAAAGGCCAAGGCGGAGTTGAAAGAACGC
>JAXGSX010000185.1:0-7124 GCA_040775225.1 Kiritimatiellia bacterium
AGCGGATGCTGACGCGCCAGACGGACCAGCGCGCACCAGGTATACAGCAGATTGCCCCGGATCACCCGCCGCACAAATGGAATTTTTTCCAGTTCTTTCTTATGCCGGTTATGCTCCCGCAACACTGTCGAATCCAGGCCGATGGTCAACGCGTCCACCAGGTACACTCCGCCTACCCGGCCCAGGTCCAGGTAGTAGTCTGCGCCGTAGCGGATGGCCGCCGCCGCCCGGCGGATATCGCCGGCGAAAAAGGCATCGCGCACCTTGATGTTGAAAGACTTGGCAATGTCATTGCCCGTGCCCAGCGGCAACAGGGCGTAAGGCGGGAGCGGCGCGGCCGGGCCGGATTCCTTCAAGCGCATCATGGCGTTCAGCACCGCCGAATGCGTGCCGTCGCCGCCAATCCCCACCACCGCGGCAAACTGTTCCGCATCATTCTGCTGCAATCGTTCCGCCACCTGCTGCCCCACTGGCGGATCGCGGTCGGCCAGCAACTGCCAGGTAATACCGAAGCCCTGCAGGGCGTCGGCGATGCGCGGCCAGCGCCGCAAGGCCAGGCCGCCGCCGGCCGCCGGATTTAAAACACACAGCACATGTATTTTGCTTCTATCCATGCCGGATTAATGTTAGCATGCCGCCCGGATAAAGCCAAGCCTGCCATGATATGAAAGCACGCCATGAATATTGACACCTTATGGGTATCATTCGCGCATCCTCCCTGGCTGACATGGCTCTTCGTGGAATTCCTCCTGCACCTGGCCATCTTTCTGATGGTAACCTTCCACTGCCTTAAAAGCCGCCGGGAACCCACCTCGGCCCTGCTCTGGATGTTCCTGGCCTGGGCCTTCCCCGTGATCGGCCCGCTGCTGTTCATTTTCTTCGGCGTAAACCGCGCGCAACGCAAGGGATGGCACAAACACCTGGCGGATTCCAACCTGCGCGCCGCGCGGCAGGCGCGCGAAGACGCCGCCCTGCCGATGGCGTACTGGCAGGCCGTCCACCAATCCCTCGCGGCGGAGCCGGAGGAGCCGGTGGCGCGCGAACTGAACAACGTCGCCAATGCCATCCTGCCCGACTATCCGCTGCTGGGCGGCAATGCCATCGAGCCGCTGGTGGACGGCGATCAGACCTACCCGCGGATGCGCGCGGCCATAGCGCGTGCCCGCCATCACATTCATTTTCAAACCTTCATCATCGGCAACGACGAAATCGGCAGGGGATTTCTGGACTTGCTGGCCGGCCGCGCCGCCGCCGGCGTCGCCGTGCGCGTATTGTTTGACCGGTTCGGTTCGACCCTTGCCGTGCTGCACCGCCTGTTCCGGAGATACCGGGGCGTGCCGAACATGCAAATCGCCGCCTGGACGCAGGTGAATGCCTTGAAGCGCCAGTTCCAATTCAATTTGCGCAATCACCGAAAAATCATGATCGTGGACGGCCGGGAAGCGTTCATGGGCGGCATTAACCTGCACGCGGAAAACGTCACCCGCAATAGCCGGGCGCCGATCCGCGACTATCACTTTCAACTCGCCGGGCCGATCATCCAGGAACTGCAATATTCTTTCGTGCGCGATTGGTATTTCATGACCGATGAAGACCCGGAGCGGCTGCTGCGCCAGGATCACTTCCTCCAACTGGACCCCGCCGGCAAAAGCCTGATCCGGCTCGTCAGCAGCGGCCCCACTCCCGAAGAAAACGAAACGGCCGCCAATGTTTTCTTCGAATGCCTGTCAGCCGCCCGCCGCCAGTTATTCGCCGTCACGCCCTACTTCGTCCCCAACACCGCCATCCTGCACGCCTTTCGTTCGGCGGCCATGCGCGGCGTGGATGTGCGGCTGCTGGTGCCCAGGCTGAACAATCACTTTTACGCCGGCCTGGCCAGCAAGGCTTTCTACGAGGAATTGCTGGAGGCCGGCGTCAGGATTTTCCGGCGGCGCCCGCCGTTCATGCACGCAAAGGCGCTGATAGTGGACGACCAGGCCGCCATGGTCGGCAGCGCCAATCTGGACGTGCGCAGCCTGCGGCTGAATTATGAAACCAATCTGCTGGTTTTCGACGCCGGCTTCGCCAACCGGCTCAAGCGCGTCATCCTGGACGACTTCGCGGCAGCCGATGAGATAAGTTTGACCCAATGGCGCGCCCGTCCGACCTCGCAGCGGCTGCTGGAAAATTTCTGCCACCTGCTGGCGCCGATCCTCTGAACCCGGACGATCAAACGTCACATTCCAGGTCCAGCAGGGGCGCATGCTGTTGCGCCCCGTAAACATCGGTCTCCCCCAGTCCGCCGGAAGGCAGCGGGCGGACAATAGTGGCCTTGATGGCCTTGGCCGGCTGGAATTCGACAATGTTGATGACACGGTCCTCCGGCACCCGGTAAAGCGCCGCGATCAGGCTGGAGTTGATCGCCCCCGCGCGGCAAAATCGTTCATACATTGCCCAGTCGCGGAAGATGATATCCAGGGTCAACTCATACGGTCCGGAATTCTTGCTGCGGATGACCTCGGCGACATCGCACAACTTGACTTTCATGCCGCACCTCCCAGGGAAATGTGCCGGATCGGGAAAAGCTCCAGCGGATCGTTGACTGCCAGCAAGTGATAAACGCTGAAGGCGTATACCGGGCCGGCCTTGAAATCCGACGGCGAATACGGGAAGGCCAGGTTGCCCGCGGTTGCCATCCGGCCCGGGTAGCCGTAATGCAGCATGGTCGAACGGGCCAGGCTGCAGACGGCGTTGGCGCGGTCCTGATCCTCCGCCACGGCTTCAATAATAATCCCCAATTCATGCCCCTCAACCGCCGGGCGCGGCTCCAGTGCGCCCATGACCCCATTGCGTCCGTAAATCTTGAAATCCAGATAGTACTGTTCGATGACGCCGCGCAGGTTGTCCGCCACGCGTTCGCGCACCCCGGCAATGACGGCGTCAATTTCGCGGAGCATCACCGGGTCGCGGGCGCCGGCGATGGAAACCGTGCGGTATCCCGCCAGTTTGGCGCCCTCCAGCTTGACCCGATAAGGCTGCGCGGCCTGGAACCGGCTGCCGCTGACCCGCACCATCCGGTCAGTTGCCTGCTCGAACCTGGCGGCGCGCAAGTCCAGGACGCCGCCCGGGCCGGGCAGTTCATAGGGGTTGGTTTTTTCGTAAAGCGTATGCGCGGCCACGGAAAGCGTGGTGCAGGCCCGCTGCGGGTTGAGCGGCTCCACCTCGAAGCAATCGCGGCGGAGGATGCCGAGCATGCAGTCGTTGCCGCTGCCCGGCGTGGCGGCAATGCAGGCGCACGCCAGGATTTTTCCCAGGTGCACCGCCAACCCCCGGTCAAAACCTTCCCGCACGGGCAGCGCCGCGAATACCGCCGGATCGTAGGCGCGCCCCGCGATGATCACCTGCGCGCCTTCATCCAGCGCCTGGACGAACGGTTCGAGGCCCATCTGGCCGACAATCCGCACGGTCTGTTCCAGTTCCCCGCGGGTCAACTCCGGCGCCGGATGCAAGGGCGTGATCCGGCCCTGCTCCAAGGCGCGCAGGGCCGCTTCCTGCCCGATCTCGGCTTCAATTGCCGCCAGCTTGAACGACCAGCGGCGCTCGCGCGCCAGTTCCGCCACGATGTCCAGCGTCCACGCCAGGTGCGGCGCGCCGCCGCTGCCGCCGGCAGACCCGACAATCATCGGAATTTTTGCCTGCAATGCGCCTTCCAGCATCAAGGCCAGGTCGCGCTTGACCGCGGCGCGGTTGGTGAACGAAACTCCGGCGCCCAGGTAATAGGGACCCGGATCCGTGGAGCCGGCATCCACGGCGATCAAATGCGGGCGGCGGCGCATGCCTTCGCGAAATGATTCCTCCGGAAAACCGTAGCCCAGGATGCCGGTAGTGGAAATGATGCGCATTTCATCCATATATTCTTCCTCCCGCCATGCCCGTCGGAACAAGGCAAAAAATCATTCAACATAAAGTTGGCAAACCTTAAGGACTTGTTCCGATGCGGCTCCTGAATCTGACGGCTGCGTCATTCTCGGCGGCGCGCACCGCAGCGGCGATGGCGGCAATGTGGGCCGGCGTGGTGCCGCAGCAGCCGCCGATGATGTTGGCGCCGGCATCCAGCAGGGCCGGCACATGGCCGGCGGCCTCCGCCGGCGCGGCGTCAAACACCGTGCGCCCGCCTACCGCCCGCGGGATGCCGGCATTGGCATGCACCAGGATGGGCGCGCGCGGCGCCGCGGCGCGCAAAGCGCGGACAAGGTCAACCATCTGGTCGAAACCGTTGCCGCAATTGGCGCCGATCACATCGGCGCCGGCCGCCAGGCAGGCCGCCGCGGCCTGTTCCGGCGCGACGCCCATCATGGTGCGGTATTCCCCCCGGGGATTCCTTTCAAAGGTCATGGTGGCCGCCACATCCAATCCGGTGTTTTCCCGGACGGCCCGGATGGCCAGTTCGATTTCATCGAGCGCCGACATGGTTTCAATGCAGGCGGCATCCGCCCCGCCCGCTTCCAGGGCTTGGGCCTGCTCGCGGAAGGCGTCGTAAAGCTCCTGCTCGGTCACGTCGCCCATAAGCAGCAGTTTGCCGGTCGGGCCCATTGATCCCAGCACCACCCGCTGCGGGCCGGCCGCCGCGCGGGAAATTTCCGCGGCCGTCCGGTTGATTTCCCGTACGCGGTCCGCCAGCCCGAAATGTTCCAGCTTGAAGCGCGTGCCGCCGAAACTGTTGGTTTCGATCATATCGGCGCCCGCCTGCGCGTATGCGTCGGCGATTTTCACGACCTGCCGGCGATGCGTCAGGCACCGAAGTTCCGGACATTCTCCCGGCGCCAGCCCGGCCTCCTGCAGCATGGTGCCCCAGGCCCCGTCCGAAACCAATGGCCGGCCGGCTTGTAATTTATCCAGTAAAGCGCTCATATTCCTCCCTCCCAGCAGGCGCATGCCCGCCCCCGCGGTTTGCCGCCAACGGCTGTTGCAGCGCCACCCGGCGAACCCGGATGGCGCAATCCTGGCATGGCGCGGTTCATTTTTCAAGCCTGGAATTGCGTAAATGCTTGCGCCCTTGTCCGGCATGGTTATATAATGGAGCCAATATGAAAACATACCGCAAGGAATTATGGTTTGAAACTCCCGCGCGGCGGGCGTTTATCAACATCACGCCGCAAATTGCCGCCTGCCTCCGGGAAAGCGGCATCCGCGAGGGACTGGCGCTGGTGAACGCCATGCACATTACCGCGAGCGTTTTTATCAATGACGATGAACGCGGCCTGCATGCCGACATGGAAAAATGGCTGGAAAAGCTCGCCCCGGAAAAGCCGCATAGTCAATACGCCCACAACGGCGCCGAAGACAATGCCGACGCCCACCTCAAGCGATCGGTCATGGGCCGTGAAACCGTCATCGCGGTCACGGACGGCCGCCTGGACTTCGGCCCCTGGGAGCAGATTTTCTATGGCGAATTTGACGGCCGGCGCCGCAAGCGGGTTTTGGTTAAAATCATCGGGGAATGAAGGCCGGATATGCCATGCCCCGCATTGCCAAAATCGTGGTGGAAATTTCGCTGGGGCGCGAGTTCGATTACCTGATACCGGAACGCCTGGACGGGCAGATCCAGCTCGGATCGCGGGTGCTGGCGCCGTTCCGCCACTCCGTCGCACGCGGTTACGTCGTTGGTTTCGCGGATCATTCCGCCTGCGCATCCCTCAAGGAAATCCAGGACCTGATTGGCGCGCGGCCGCTGCTGACGCCGATCGTGCTGCGCCTGGCGCGCTGGATGAGCGAATACTACTGCTGCACGCTGGAACAGGCCATCCGCACCGTTCTTCCCTGCGCCATCCGCCGCGCCGGCGCCCGGCACCGCTCCCTGCTGTATGTCGAACCGGCCGACCCGGTCGCGGACAACGCCCGCCTGGAAGCCCTGCGCCGCGCGGCGCCGCGCCGCGCGCAACTGCTGGAACAATTGCGCGCGGAAGGCGCGCAGTCCATGGCGGATTTCATGCGCCGGACCCGCGCCACTCCGGCCACGCTGCGGCAGATGGAAAAAGACGGCTGGCTGCATCTGCGCCGGCGGACGGCCGAGCGCAATCCGGCGGAGCACCTTGTCCTGTTGAACATCCTGCCGACGCAGCCGCTGGAGCTTTTTCCCGAGCAAATCCGCGCCCTGGAGCTGGCGCGCCGGGCGATTGACACCCACGATCCGCCGGTAGTCCTGCTGCATGGGGTGACCGGGAGCGGCAAGACCGAAGTGTACCTGCAAGCTATCCAACACGCCCTGCGCCAGGGCCGCGGCGCCGTGATGCTGGTGCCGGAAATTGCGCTGACCCCGCAGACCGTGGAGCGGTTTCACAGCCGGTTCGGCAAGGAAATCGCCGTGCTGCACAGCCATCTTTCCGACGGCGAGCGCCATGACGAATGGCACCGGATTCACAGCGGCCGGGCGCGGATTGTCGTCGGCGCGCGGTCGGCCTTGTTCGCACCGGTGGCCAATCCGGGGCTGATCGTGGTGGACGAGGAACACGAGCCGAGTTACAAACAGGCCGAGGCGCCGCGCTACAACGCGCGCGATGTTGCCGTGATGCGCGGCCACATGGAAAAATGCGCGGTTTTGCTGGGGTCCGCCACGCCGGCGCTGGAATCTTTTTACAACGCGCGGCGCGGCAAGTATTTTCTGAGTTCAATGCCGCATCGCGTGGACAACCGCGCCATGCCTGTAATGCGCATCGTGGACATGCGCACGGAAACGGAGCGCGAAGGCCGCCTGAATGTCTTTTCCCGCGCCCTGGTGGAAGCCATACGCCGGCGGCTGGAAAACGGTGAACAAACAATTCTGTTCCTTAACCGGCGCGGCTATGCCACCACCGTGTTGTGCCCCCAATGCGGCTATACCGCCGTATGCCCCCATTGCAGCGTCAGCATGACTTACCACCGCGCCACCGCTGAAATCCGTTGCCACATCTGCGGCCATAGCGCGCCGGCGCCGAGCAAATGCCCTGCCTGCGGACTGCCAACGCTGAAATTCAGCGGCATCGGCACCCAACGCATTGAGAGCGCCGTCCGCGCTGTTTTCCCGCAGGCGCGTGTTCAGCGCATGGACGCCGATACCGCCGCCGCCAAGCACGCCTATACCAACATTCTCGGCGATTTCAAGGCCG
>JAXGSX010000186.1:0-7110 GCA_040775225.1 Kiritimatiellia bacterium
CCCTTGTTCCGCCTTCTGTTCAAATAAATCTTATTCCGCCCTTGTACTGCCTTCTGTCCAATAAATCTTATTCCGCCCTTGTTCCGCCTTCTGTTCAAATAAATCTTATTCCGCCCTTGTACTGCCTTCTGTCCAATAAATCCTTATTCCGCCCTTGTTCCGCCTGCTGTTCAAATCCTAAATTCCTCTTTGCGTTTTTTGCGGTGAATTTCGAAATGCGTGCCTGACCCTCCCGGCACACCAATCACCGCGCGACTGCCACCCAGCCTTCCCGGCCGGGCACGCTTCCGGCGGCCAACGCGCGTTCCGGCAAATCCGCCGGACTGCCGGCCAGATCGCCCAGAGGGCAGCAACTCCCGCCGCGCGCGGCCAATGCGCCGGCAAATTCGCGGAAAAGTTCAGCGGCGGCAATGCCTTCCACCTCGGCATGGATTGTCAGGGCGTTGTAACGTCCCGGCCGGATCAGGTCCAGCAGGCGCCGGTTATAATTCGCCGCCGTAACGCCATCGCGTCCGATCAATTCATCGTAAGTCGGCAGATTGACCGGCGCCTGGGGCGTTCGCAGCCGGCGCCCATCCACGCGCGGACAAAATGCCGCCTCGCCCCGGCAATCGCTGTTATAGGCAAATCCGAACTCATCCTTGACGGACAATGCCCGCGGCGTGCACCGCCATCCCGGCGCGGCGGAGGCGGCGGGCGGGCGGCCGAGAATGCCGGACAGGAGGTCGTATCCCCGGCGGAGTTGATCCCGGATTGTATCTGCCGTCCAACGTTCCACGCGCGCCTGCCATGCCTGGTGATCCCAGGCATGCAGGCCGACTTCATGGCCGGCGGCGGCGGCGGCGCGGATCACTTCGGCGCAGGGCGGCCCGATCAGCGGACCCGGCCAGAAGACCCCCCGCAGCAGTATGTCCCAGCCGTAAAGCGCCGGCGCGTTGCTGCGCAGCATCTTGATCAGGAACCGCGGGCGAACCAGGCGCCAGAGATGCCGGCCCATGTTGTCCGGCCCCACGGAAAAAAAGAAAGAGGCGCGCCAGCCGTATGCGGCCAATGTCCGGCAAATTACCGGCACGCCCAGGCGCGTGCCGCGCAAGGTGTCCACGTCTACACGTAGGCCGATTTGCATTTCATCGTCCGAATTCGCCGGATGCCACAGCTTCCTGCAGGAAGAAATCAAGCGTCTCGTCCACTGATTGTTCCAAGCCGATGGTTGGATTCCAACCCAGGATGCGCCGGGCCTTGCGGATGCTCGGACGCCGGTGCACGACATCCTGGTAGCCTTTGCCGTAGTACAATCCGCTTTCCACTTCCTGGATGCCGGCGAAGGGCGGGAATTTTGGCCGGAGGGGATGCCTGGCAAACTTCGCCGCCAGCAGGTCTGCCAATTCGCGGATGCTGGCCTCGTTGTCGGGATTGCCCAGGTTGAAAATCTCCCCATCGCTGACGCCGTTGGCGTTTTCAATGATCCGGAACAATCCTTCCACCCCGTCCTTGACGTCGGTAAAACAGCGCTTCTGGGCGCCGCCGTCCACCAGCCGGATCGGCGTACCTTCCACGAGATTCAGGATCAACTGGGTAATGGCGCGGGAACTGCCGATGCGGGCGGAAGTCAGGCTGTCCAGGCGGGGCCCGATCCAGTTGAACGGACGGAACAGCGAAAAGCGCAGTCCGGCCTTCTGCCCATACGCCCAGATCACGCGATCCAAAAGCTGTTTCGAGCAGGAATAAATCCAGCGCTGCATGCGGATGGGACCAAGAATCAGGCGGGAATGGTCCTCGTCAAATTCCTCGTCGTCGCACATGCCGTATACTTCCGACGTGGAAGGAAAGATGATGCGTTTGCCGTACTTGACGCAATACCGCACCACGCGCAAATTTTCCTCGAAATCCAGATTAAATACCCGGAGCGGATTGCGGGTGTATTCAATTGGCGTGGCGATGGCCACCAGGGGCAGGATCACGTCGCACTTGCGGACATGGTACTCGATCCATTCGCGGTGGATGGAGATATCGCCCTCGTCGAAAAAGAAATCCGGCTGCCCGATCAGCCGCGCGATCTTGTCGGAATGCAGGTCCATGCCATGCACCACGTATTTTTGCGATTGCAGCAGCCGTTCGCTCAAGGCGTTGCCGATAAATCCGTTGACCCCGAGGATCAGGACGCTGGTCTTGCGTTTGATCTGGACTGATTGCCGGCCCAGCACAATGCCGGGTTTCAAACCCATGGCCGCGGCCGCCTGGGCGCCATCCATCAGGATATCGTCTTCCGGCTGCGCCTGCTCAATTCGCAAGGCTTGTTTTCCGGCCGCCACCACCAGGGGATCGGCGCTCAGGATGGCGCCCGGCGCGGCGGCAGCCGCGGGCGCCGGTTCCACGGCAGCGCGCCAGACCAGCAGGCGGCGGCTGCCCAGCGTGGTAAATGCACCCGGATATGGCCGTGTAACCGCGCGCACTAGGTTGTAAATAGCCCCGGCATCCTTGTTCCAGTCAATTGCGCCATCCGCGGGACGCCGGCCGCCAAAGTATGTGGCCTGCGCATGATCCTGCGGCCGGCGCGGCAACTTGCCCTTAAGCAGGCGCGGCAGAGCGTCGTCGAGCAAATCCACGGCGGATGCGGTCAGCTTGTCAAACAGGGTTGCGGCGGTATCATCGTCCGCGATCGGCACCTTGACCTGGGCGGCAATATCGCCATCATCGGGCTTCGGCGTCATGTAGTGGAGGGTCATCCCGGTTTCGCGTTCGCCGTTCACCAGCACCCAGTTGACCGGGCAGCGGCCGCGGTACTTGGGCAGGAGCGAGCCATGCAGGTTCAGGCAGCCCTGAGGCGGGATTCCCAGGATATCCGGCTTGACCATGTGACGGTAATAAAACGAAAAAATAACATCCGGCTGCATGGCCCGGATGCGTTCCAGCCAAATGGGATGGTTGATGTTATCCGGGGCAAACGCGGGCAAGCGATGCCGGGCCGCCAATTCCGCCACGGAGCCGAACCAGATGGATTCGCGGGGATCATCCTTGTGGGTAAACACCGCTTGGACATCGAATCCGTGGCGCAAGAGTGCTTCCAGACCTACGCAACCGATATTATGATACGCCAAGACCACTGCTTTCATGCATGTTCCTTCCTGAATGACGTGAGGCCAAAGCCGTCGCCGGGACGGAACGGGCTGGTCTTCCGCCGGGCGAATGCAACATACTTTATGAAACACTTTGGCAAAAACAAGCAAAATCGGTAAAATTGGAAGGGGCAAAGGGGCAAAGGGATAAGGGACAGAGGAGCGGAGAGACAATATCTGGCCCTTTCGCGTTCTTTGTGTTCCTGTGCGGTGAATCTCTCCCCCCTCGTGCTCTTCGTGTCCTTCGTGGTTAAATCCTGAATTTCCGCCTTCGCGTTCTTTGCGGTGAATTTCTCCGCTTTTGTTTCGTGGTTACTTCCCGGATTTTGCGAATTTTGCGCTTTTTTGTGGCTTTTTTTAAAATTTCCTGTCAATAATCGCTCGCATGTCCTGGAATTACATCAAAAATAGCTGGCCTGGTCCCAACGGCTATGCGGCGGTATTGCGCATGGGCATCCCGCTGGTCATCAGCATGGGCGCCACAACCCTGATGCTGTTTACCGACCGGGTATTCCTGGGGCGGTACAGCGTGGATGCCATCGCCGCCGCAGGGCCGGCCGGCGCCATGGCGTTTGTATTTCTAGCTTTCTTCGGCGGTATCGGGAGTTATGCCAGCACATTCATCGCCCAGTATTCCGGCGCCAGGCGGCCGCGGCAGGTCGGCCGTACTCTCTGGCAAGCGCATTACTTTACCGTGCTGGCCGGGGTTCTGCTCGCCATCGGCGCCGGGATGGCGCGCCCCATGTTCGAATTAATCGGCCATGCCCCGGCTATCCGCGAACTGGAAATCGTGTATTTCCGCATCCTGATGCTGGGCGGGATTACGCATGTCTGGCATGATGTGCTGGGGTGTTATTTTTCCGGCCGCGGTGTAACCCGCCCCATCATGCTGGTCAGCATTGCGGGGGCCTGTCTCAATATACCGCTGGATTATGTCATGATCAACGGCTGGGGCCGCATCCCCGCGCTGGGCGTCGCCGGCGCCGCCTGGGCCCCGGTCATCAGCCATACCTTCATCTGCATCCTGCTGGCCGCCATGATTTTCCGCCGCCGGAACGAAATCGCCCATGGCGTGCTCAGCGAGCGCCGGCTGGATCCGGAATTATTCCGGCGGCTGATGCGTTTCGGCCTGCCCAGCGGCGTGCAAATCGCGGTGGATATTACCGCATTTTCGTTTTTCCTGTTGATCATCGGACGTCTGGGCCGGATGGAATTGGCGGTGAGTAATATTGTCTTTTCCATCAACTCCCTGGTATTCATGCCCATGTTGGGACTCTCCATCGCGACTGCCACATTGGTGGGCCAGGCCATCGGACGCGAAAAACCCGACGAGGGAATTACCGCCACCCGGCACGCGCTGCACCTGACCATGCTTTACATGGGCGGGATGGCGATGATGCTGGTGCTCTTCCCGCGTCCCATGCTGAACCTCTTTCTGCCGCCCGGCGCTGCGCCGGCGGAAGCCGCGGAAATGTTGTCCACCGGCGCGGCGCTGCTGGTTTTCGTGGCGGTCTACAGCCTGCTTGACACCATGAATGTCATTTATTCCGGCGCCTTGCGCGGCGCCGGGGATGTGAGATTCGTCACATGGACGATTGCCGCGCTTTCCATGGGGATCATGGTCGTGCCGTCTTTTATCGCCGTGGAATTTTTCGGCGGCGGCATTTACACTGTCTGGAGCATTGGCTCGTTTTATATTTGCGTGCTGGCGCTGGTGTTCTGGCGGCGGTTCCGGCAGGGAAAATGGAAGTCCATGCGGGTGATTGAGCCGTCTGTGGGGCTGGTGCAAGGGGGCGTGGGGCCGAACGTGATGACCTGAATGATCTGGAGGGCGGCGGTGATTCTTCTTGAGCCCCCTCTGCCCCTTTGTGCCTGGGATCTCTGGCCCCGGTTGCTATAGTTGGGCCGCCGCGCTCCAGGTGCTAAAACAGCCGGCCCAGCATCCAGCGTACATGTCCGGCATTCAACGGCATGGGGTTGGCCTGGCCGGAAGCCGAGGCCATGGTTTCGCTGATGATGCCGTCCGCATCGCGCAGTTCCTGACCGGCGAAAGGATTGCGCACCGCCAGCCGTTCCAGCAGCGAAGCCGTCCATTCCCGCAAGTCGCCGCCCGCCAGCCCGCTTAATTCCCGGTAACGTTCGGAGACAGCATCCCGGTTGAGTTCCAGCGCCAGGGGCAGACAGACGCCGCAAACCTGGCCGTGGGGGATTTTGTAGCGCGCGCCCAGCGGATGCGCAATGCCGTGCACCACTCCCAACCGGGAGATGGAAAGCGCCAGCCCTGCAAAATAACTGCCCAGCAGCATGGTATCCGCGGGATCGCTCTCCGCGCGCTGGCGCCCCCGGGCAAAATCCTCCAGGCTGTCCGCGAGCAATTTAAAGCCGTGCCGGGCGAAATCGTCGCTCAACCGGGAAGACGCATTGCAGAAATAAGCTTCCACAGCCTGAGTCAAGGCGTCCATCCCGGCATGCGCGCGGACGCGGGGCGGACAGGAATCCAGCAAGTCGGCATCCAACAGCACCAGGCGGGCCATCATGTGGGGATGCCGGATTGATTTTTTGACGCCCGTGCCCAGGTTGGTCAGGACGGCATTCATCGTGGCTTCCGAGCCCGTGCCGGCGGTGGTGGGCGCGGCAATGAACGGGACGGCGGGCGTTTCGATCGGCCGGCCGTCATGGTATTCCTCCGCCGACCCGGCCGCGCGCAACAAGCCGGCGCAAGCCTTGGCCGCGTCCATCACGCTGCCGCCGCCCACCGCGGCGACCCAATCCGCGCGCTCCCGGCGGGCCGCCGCCAGCAAATCCGCCAGATTATCCAGCGTCGGCTCGCCGCCGGGATGTTCGGCGGCAAAGATTTTCACACCGGCCGGGCAATTTGCCAGGATCTTATCCAATGCGCCGGAACGACGCAGGGAAGCGCCATGCACCAGCATGCCGCGGCGGCCATATGCCGCGGCCAGAGCGGCCAACTGCCTGACCGCGCCGCGCCCGCTGATCGTGCGCGCGGGCAGCGCCATATCGGGAGGAATGATTTTCTGCATACTGCGGTCCTTTCGTTGATATCCGCCGCGCCTCAGGCGTAACACATGATTACCGCCAGCATTTCCAGCGGCTCGCCGCCTTCGTTGCGCACCGCATGCGATCCGCCGCGGCCGGTCAGCACGGCGTCGCCGGCGGCGACGCGCACGGCCCGGCCGTCTTCTTCCACCACCCCTTCCCCGCCGATCACCACGAACAATTCGTCTTCCTGCTCATGGCGGTGGGGGCCGATGCCCGCACCCGGCGGAATGATCAGCCGGGCGCACAGGCGGGTTTTCGCCTGGATTTCATCGGACGTGAAGAGGTGGCGGATGGCGACCGCGCCCGGCCCGCCCCGCATATTTTCCCGCACTTCGTTGCACATTTCCGCGGCTTTGCGAATCATGATTCCCCTCGCATGTCTTGAGTCCCGGTCAATGGCTGGCGGCAAAATATTATTGCGCGCACCGGCTTTTTAATTATCATTAATTGAGTTCGCAGTCAATGTCGTAACCGCTGCCGGCGCCCGGGCCGCGGCGGGATTTGTGTTTCATTTAAAAATATACGGAGGCATCATGAAATTCCATATCAATCTTCGCGCCGCATCCGCCGTCCTGGCCGTCGCTTGCCTGCTGGCGGATCCGCACCCGGCGCGCGCCGCCGCTCAGGACGTTTCGCCGGAAACCCAGGCGCTGCGCCAGACATCCAAGGCCTTCGCCGCCGTGGCGCGCCAGGCCATGCCCGCGGTGGTGTTCATCCGCGTGGAAAAAACCGTGGCGCAGCCCGGTATGCCGCAGGGATTGGATCCCAACGAACTCCTGGAACAGCTTTTCGGCATCCGCCAGCGGCGCGCGCCCGCGCCGGAACAGCGTTTACGCCAGGCCGGCACGGGCACCGGGTTCATTGTCACCAAGGACGGCTACATCCTGACGAACAATCACATCGTCGGCGATGCCGACCGCATTACCGTGCGCAC
>JAXGSX010000187.1:0-7074 GCA_040775225.1 Kiritimatiellia bacterium
ATCGAAGAAGCGCTCCGGAAACCGCCGGGCAAAGTTCTTCAAACCGGTGCCCACGGCCATGGCGGCGGTGATGGCTATTACCCGGCTGTCGCGCGCCGCCAACTGCTCCAGCGCGCTGCCGAAGACATCCGAGTATTTCAAAAGCGAATTCTGCTGCAGCGGCCGGCCGGTGGCGCACTCGAACGCCCCGGTGCCGTGCCAGATTTCCGGCGCCTGCTCGGCGAAGGGATAGCCCCGGCCTTTCTGCGTGGCAACATGCAGGAGGATCGGCTCGTCGGAGCGGCAGGCCAGTTCCAGGGCGTGCAGCAGGCCGCGGAAGTCATGGCCGTCTATGGGCCCGATGTAACGCAGGCCGAATTCCTCGAAAAGCACGCTGTGCAGGAAGAGGCTTTTGACGGCCTCCTCCATGCGCAAGTACCCCCGGCGCAGCCAGCCGGCCCGCAGCCAGCCGCGCGCCAGCTTTTCCACCGATGATTTCCAGCGGTTGTAGCGGGGATTGGCCAGCAGGGTGCCCAGGTAGCGGGCGATCGAACCGACATTGGCGGAGATGGACATCTCGTTGTCGTTCAGCACGACAATCAGGCGGCGCGTGGTAAACGCCAGGTTATTCAAGGCTTCGAAGGAAGAGCCGCAACCCAAAGCCCCGTCGCCCACCACCGCCAGAACGTGTTCATCGCTCCCCCGCCGGTCGCGCGCGACGGCCATGCCCAGCGCCGCCGAAAGCGCCGTGCCGGCATGGCCGGCGCCGAAAGCGTCGTACGGGCTTTCCGCCCGCGACAAAAACCCGGAAAGGCCGTCCGTCTGGCGCAAAGTGCGGAATCGGTCGCGGCGCCCGGTGAGAATTTTGTAGGTGTAAGCCTGGTGGCTGACATCCCAGAGCAGCTTGTCCCGCGGCGGATTGAAAACCTTCAGCAGGGCGATGGCGAGTTCCACCGTGCCCAGGTTGGCCGCCAGGTGCCCGCCGTTGGCGCTGACGGTGCGGATGATCAATGCGCGGATTTCCTCCGCCAGGCGCGGCAAATCCGCGTCGGCGATTTTCTTCAAATCCGCGGGGCTGTTGATTCCCGACAGCAATTCCCCGTCAGAATCCGGGGGCATCGTCGCTTTTTGCATGCGGCTCATCCTCGTTTTCCGGCGCCGGCTGGAAAGGCGCCAGTTGCGCCGCGCCATCCTGCTTCAGCAGGATTTCGATTTTCTGCTCGACTTCGTTGAGTTTTTCCGAGCAGAAATGCAGCAGGCGCATGCCTTCCTCGAAATGCTGCATCATTTTTTCCAGGGGCAATTCGCCGTCTTCCATTTCCCGGACGATTTTCTCCAGCCGTTCCAGGGATTTTTCAAAGTCCGGCGCCTTGGCCGGGTTTTTTGATGGTGACATTTTTCAATACCTCGGATTCCACCGCATCCCGCGCAAAGCGGGTTGTCAGCCGGTCGCCGGCCAGCAAGCCGGCGCCGGATTTTAAAACGCGGCCATCCGGCCGCATGGTAATGCTGTAGCCGCGGTCCAGCACCGCCAACGGATTGATGGCGCGCAGCTGGGCCGCCAGGCGCGCCAGGCGCGCCGCGCGCAACTGGCGCCAGGCGCGCGAGGATTGCTGCAGGCGCAGACTGTATTCATCCAGCGACTGCTGCCGCATGCGCCAGACGTTCTGCAAACCGTGCCGCGCGCGCAAGCGCAACTGGTGCAGTTGCTCGCGCCGGCGCCGAGCCAGATGCCCGGGGGCGCGGAACACATAACCGCCGGCGGCCGCGTCAAACCGCCGGTGCAGGTCGCGAAACCGCGCCTGCATGGCGCGGGCGCTCTGGCGGCGCAATCGCGCCAACTGCGACTCGAACTCCGCCTTCGCGCCCACCACCAGTTCCGCGGCGGCCGACGGCGTCGGCGCCCGCAAGTCGGCCGCGAAATCGCTGATGGTGACATCCGTCTCGTGCCCGACCGCGGAAATCACCGGCAGGGCCGACCGTGCGATCGCCCGCGCCACGCATTCCTCGTTGAAGCACCACAAATCCTCCAGGCTGCCGCCGCCGCGGCCGACGATCAGCACGTCCAGCCCGCCGAGTGCGTTCAAGTCGTCAATCGCCGCGGCAATTTCCGCCGCCGCCCCCTCCCCCTGCACCCGCACCGGCGCCAGCACGATATGCAGGTTGGCGTAACGCCGGTTAAGGATGTTCAGGATATCGCGGATGGCCGCCCCCGTGGGCGATGTCACGACGCCGATATGCTGCGGCAGGCGCGGCATGGGCCGTTTGCGCGCCGGATCGAACAGCCCTTCCCGTTCCAATTTGGCCTTCAAGGCTTCAAACGCGGCATGCAGGGCGCCCCGGCCGCCGGGCGTCATGCGGCGGATGACCAGTTGGTACTGCCCGCCTTTCTCATACACGCTGAGCATGCCCTGGACCTTGACCTGCATGCCGTCCTTCGGCGTAAACCGCAAATCGCGCTGGTTGCCCCGGAACATTACCGCGGCAATCTGGGCGTCGGCATCCTTGATGGTGAAATACAGGTGGCCGGATGCCGGCCGGCGGACGTTGGAAAGTTCGCCTTCCAGCCAGACCTCGCCGATCTCGTCCTCCAGCACCATCCGGATCAGGCGCGTGAGCTCGGCGACGCGGTATACCTTGTCCGGGGCAGCATGGGTTAATTTGAACATGGAATGCATCATAGCGTTTAACCGCCGGCGCCGCAACAGGAAAGCCCGCCCCGCGGCAAACTCGGCCGGGCTGCGTCATTCTTGGCGGCTCGCCCGGAGGGCTTACCCTACCAAAGGCAAATTCGGCCAAAATGGTGGGGTGAGGCGTTTCGGCCGAACCGTCTTTGCAAAACATGACGCAGCCCTGCAAACGCCCGGCCGCACTGGCTGTGCTGCGGCCCGCCGCAATCCCAAAAAGCCCATTACAATAAATCCCTGCGGAACTGGCTCCCTCTGTGGAGAATTATCATTTTACAGGACTGCCCCCCTCTGCTCCGCCGCGCACATCATTTGCTTTTCGCTTGCAATGCCTGGCCCGGCTCAATATGCTGCTGGGGCGAATATAGGGGCCGGCGCCAGCGGGTGGCGGCGCTGCCGCGCACCGGGTAAACAAGTTGCATACCATGCATACATGGCCGGAAATCGTCGAACATGCGCTCATGATCACGGGCTTCGTGGGCGTCATGATGCTGGTGATCGAATATGTCAACGTCCTCACCATGGGCCGGTGGCAGGAACGCCTCAGCCGCCGGCGTTGGGGCCAATACCTCCTGGCCGCCATGCTGGGCGTCATGCCGGGCTGCCTGGGCTCATTCGTCGTGGTTGCCATGTACACCCATCGCACGCTATCCATCGGCGCCCTGGTGGCGGCGATGATCGCGACGGCCGGAGACGAATCTTTCGTAATGTTCGCCATCATCCCCCGCGCCGCCTTGCAGGTGCATGCCCTGCTGTTTGCGCTGGGAATTGTTTTCGGCGTGCTCACGGATGCGCTGCTCGGCCGGCGCCTGACGGACAAGTTATCCTGCGCGGTTGATTTCGCCATCCACAAGGAAGAACGCTGCGCCTGTTTCCCGCGCGGCAATATTTTAAACCAGTGGAAACGCTGCACGGCCACGCGCGGCACCCTGGCGATATCGCTCGGACTGTTTCTGGCGGCGATTATGACGGGACAGATCGGTCCGCCGGCATGGAATTGGGTGCGGTGTTCGCTGGCGGCGGTTTCCGCCGTCGCCTTGTTTATTGTGAGCACGGTATCCGATCATTTCCTGGAAGAACACCTTTGGAAACACGTGGTGCGCAGCCATGTCCCCCGGATTTTCGCCTGGACGCTGGGCGCCATGATTCTGCTACACCTGATGATCGAGCAGTGGCGCATCGCGGACATGATTCAGCAGAACCATTGGTTTGTGCTGGGCCTGGCCGGCCTGGTGGGCACGATCCCGGAGTCCGGGCCGCACCTGGTCTTCGTCACCATGTTCGCCAGGGGGTTGGTTCCTTTCAGCGTGCTCCTCGCCAACTCCATCGTGCAGGATGGGCACGGCATGTTGCCCCTGCTCGCCCACTCCCGGCGCGCTTTTATTATCGTCAAACTGATCAATCTCGCGGCCGGCCTGGCTGTCGGCGCGCTGTTCATGTTGTTCGGGGATTAACCTGACCGCGGGATACGGGAACACTGCGCCATGCCGGGGGCGCGGGCAAGCGAAGGAGAAAGCCGTATGCAATGGTATTACGCGAAACGCGGGGAGAAGCATGGGCCGATGGAAGACGCAGAATTCCGCCGCCTGATCCAGCAGGGAACGATTATCCCCCAGGACCTTGTCTGGAACTCCAGCATGAGCGATCGTTGGGCCCCGGCGTCATCCATTGCCGGCCTCTTTAACGCGGCCACCGTGCCGGCAACCGCAGGCGCGCCGGCGCCGGCCCGGCCCGGCGTATTGACGCACAACCGCGATCTGATGCGCCTGGCGCGCGAATCGCTCCGCGGCCGCTGGGGATTCGGCGTCGGTGTGTCTTTGCTGTATATGGCAATCTCCCTCGGTTGCAGTTTTCTGCCGGTTCTGGGTTCACTCGCCAGCCTGTTGATCACCGGGCCCATGATCGTGGGATTTACCCTGGTTTTTCTGAACGTCGCCCGGCGGCAGGCAGCGGAAGTGGGGCAGCTCTTTTACGGTTTCCAGCGTTTTGGGACGGCACTGGGCGCCTACCTGCTGATGGCGCTTTTCATCCTGCTCTGGAGCCTGCTGCTGGTCATTCCGGGAATCATCGCGGCCTACTCTTACGGCATGACATACTTTGTCATTGCCGACGATCCGGCGGCCGGCCCGCTGGCAGCGCTGCGCCGCAGCAAAGAAATGATGCGGGGCCGCAAATGGAAATTATTCTGCCTTTCCTGGCGTTTTTTCGGCTGGGCCCTGCTCAGCGTCCTGACGTTCGGCATCGGCTTGTTCTGGCTGTGGCCTTACATGCAGACGGCCATGGCGCATTTTTACGATGATGTCCGGCCGCGGGACTGAAATCCGCCGGCATCGGCATCCTCATGGAACATATCTGCCGCCGCGGAGTTTGAACAGGATCAAATTGACCACCGGCTGCGGCAGATACACTCTGGTGCGTTCCTTGATTTGATGCGCCGGTCCGTGTAAGTCGGTTAATTTCGCTTCCAGCACGTGGGTCTTCTGTCCGGCCGCCGCCGCGGCATCCTCGTCCGCAACCATTTGCAGCGGCATGGTAAAGGTCAAATTCTTCCAGGACACGCGGGTATTAGCGGAAGCTTTGGCGCGGTTTTGGATGATATCATACAGGGTGTATTCGCGGTTGACCCCGCCCCACAAGTCCCAGGGCGCGGAATTTTGCGCCGGTTTATCCTCCGCCAATTGAATGGCGACGATTTGGTTACGGCAATCCACGACCAGCAGCAGCCTGTTAAAACCTTCTTCGTAAATTCCGGGGTAAATGTAATAAAAAAAACTGTTTTCCGGGAAGCCGGGCGTAGTGACGCTGTGCTTGGTGGCGGCCGTTTTATCCAGGACCAGAGTCTGCACGGCATCAGCCAGCGGCATTAAATACGTGACTTTTTTGTATAGCTCCAGGGTCGGGTATGCGCGGGCATCAAATTTCGGTTCACCCAGATTGCTGAGCAGCGCCTGCAGATCGTCCGCGGCCCGGACGCTGGTAACCCCGCCGGATTGCCAGCGCGGCGAAAGCGCCAGGGCGGAGCCGAACCCGGCGCCCTCGCTGTCCCGTTCGCCGCGTGCAATACGGGCGATAATCGCGGTCACCTCCACGCGGTTGGTAGCGTCGGGATGCGCTTGCAGGGCGTCTTCCAGGATGCGCACCGCCGCCTTGAGATCGCCGGCTTTCCGCGCTTCGCCCACGGCCTGCACCAGGGCCATGGAATCGTTTTGCTGTTTTTGCAGGGTAATCGCGGCGTCTATATTTTGTTTCTTCCAGCGCGCCAGCAGCGACTCGGCTTCGGCCCGGTTAACCGCTTCGGCGTTCCTGCCGAGCGCCTCAGTGAGGAGGTCCATGGCCCGGCGGAGATCAAACCGCGACTCCGCCTCCGCTTCCGCCATGGCTTTGGACAAAGCTTCCGTCTGGTTAAACCCGAGCTGCATTTGCGCCAGCAGGCGGGAGGCCTCTGTACGGTTGGTGGCGGCCGGATAATCCTCGATGGCGTTTTCCAGCATCTTGATCGCCAGCGGCAGATCGCCCATCTGCCGCACCGAGCGCATCGTATCGGCCAGCGCCATGGCCTCCATGGAAGCCGTGCGGTCGGACATGAGCTTCTCCGCGTAATCCATGCGCATCTGGCTTAACCGGGATTCGGCCTGCGGCCGGTTGAACGCCAGGGGATTATGATGTACGGCCTGGATCAGTGTTTCCAGCGCCCGGCCGAGGTTGGTGGCCGCCACCGCGTCCACCGCGGCCAGCGCGTTGGAAACCTGAATGGATTGTTCCAGCCGCTGCATCAGCTTTACGGCATCATCCCGGTTGCGCGCCTGCGGGTAATTGCTCCAGGCGGCGCCCAGGGCCGCGATGCCCGGCTGGTAATCCCCGGCCGCGGTTGCCTGCGCCATAATTTCCCCCAAAGCGCGCGAAGCGGCATTCACTTCCCGCAGGTGATTTAAGTAAAAAACCAGCAAGGCCGCGAAGGCTGTCGCCATCGCAAGGAAGGTCACCCAGCCGAAAATATTGGACGGGGCAGACCTGCGGACCCGCCGTGGCGCGGCCGCCGGCGGCGCGGTCTCAACCGGCGGACGCGGCGCCTCTGCCGCATCCGCGGACGGCGTGTCCGCGGCGGGCGCATTCTCGTCCGGAAGCCGCGGCACGATCTGGAAAAAATGCGCGCAGTTGGCGCATTGAACTTCCTGGCCCTCCATGCCGCCAGGCGCCAGGATTTCATTGCCGCAATTGGCGCAAACAGCCCGCATTTCGGGCGGCGGCACGGTTACCGGCTGCCGGCAATCCGGGCACTCAATCGTCCGCCCGACGCCCTGCTCATCCACCGCCAGGCTTTTTTTGCATGCGCATTGGAAATATATATCCGCCATGCTGACCTGCCATCAATGCTTGTTTTTTAAATTATCAACGATAATTTCCAGCA
>JAXGSX010000188.1:0-7043 GCA_040775225.1 Kiritimatiellia bacterium
GCCGGCACGCCGCCATCCGGCGGCACCTGAGTCGTCCCCTGCCGCCTTGCGTGGCATAATGGAAGGCACAAGGGGGCAAAGGCACAAAGGGGCAAAGGCACAAAGCCGGAGCAGATAATCTCACACGAAGCCACCAAAAGCGGGAGATTTTTTCTTGGCGCCTGGGTGTCTTCGTATGAGAATTTTCCGTATAACACCGAACACGGAACACCGAACACTTTCCGCATATGACCGACGCCGGACATATTCACGTTCTGCCGGACCATGTGATCAACCAGATCGCCGCCGGCGAAGTCGTTGAGCGTCCGGCCTCCGTGTTGAAGGAACTGCTGGAGAATGCCCTGGATGCCGGCGCCGCGCAGATTGACGTGGAAGTCGCCGATGGGGGCCGCGCCATGGTGCGGGTGGCTGATGACGGCGGCGGCATGACCAGGGATGACGCGCTGCTGGCCATCGAACGCCATGCCACCAGCAAGATTCAAGATGCGGGCGATATTGAGCGCATCCGGACGATGGGATTCCGCGGCGAGGCCCTGGCGGCTATTGCCGCCGTTTCGCGTTTCCGCCTGCAAACCCAGCCGGCTGCCGGCGTGGCGGGCACGGAAATCGCCATGGCAGGCGGCAAGATTCAGGATGTGCGCGCAACCGGCGGCGCGCCGGGCACGGTGATCGAAGTCCGCAACCTGTTTTTTAATGTGCCTGCCCGCCGGAAATTCCTGCGGTCGGCGCCGACGGAAAACGACCATGTGCGCCGCACTTTCATCACGGCGGCCCTGGCGCGGCCGGAAACGGGGTTTTCCCTGACCGCGGACCGCCGCCGGGTTTACACCTTGCCGGCGCAATCGGAATTGGCGGAACGGCTGCGGGAGCTCTTTCCCGTGCTGCCGCTGGAAAATCTGCGGCCGGTGCGTTATCGCCGGCCGGACCTGTCCATTACGGGTTATGCGGGATTGCCGGCGGCCGGCCGCGGCGATCGCGGGGAGCAGTACCTTTACGTCAATGGCCGGCCCGCCGGCGCGCCGGTTTTGTATGCCGCCATCCGCGCCGGCTACCAGGGGGTGCTGCCGCCCGACCGGCATCCGGTGTTGTTCCTGTTCCTGGAACTGGAACCCGGCATGGTGGATGTCAATGTGCATCCCACCAAGAAAGAGGTGCGATTCCGCGATTCCGTCGCAGTGCGCAACGGCGTAGTCGCCGCGCTGGCCGAAGCTTTAAGGGCGGAGACGGCCGACCTGCCGCCGCAGTCCGCCGGGGCGCAGTCCGCCGGGGCGCCGGGGCGCAGTCCGCCGGGGCTTGGAGATGTTCAGTCTGGCGTTGACCTGCCGGCCATGGACCGGTTCCTGCGCGCCATGCAGGCCCGCCCCTGGACGGGCGCTGCGGCCGCCGGCGCGCCGCCCCGTCCGATAGCCTTGCCGCTGACGGCGATCGGCGGGGTCACGCCCTGCCCCGGCAAATCCGCCCTGCCGCCGGCGAAGGGGGCCCAGCCGGGCGGTAAAGTTCCGGCGGCTGCCGCGACTGCGCGCAGCTCAACGGAGGATGCTCCCAGCGGCGCGCCGTGGTCGTGGTACCGCCTGCTGGGTTATGTCGGCAACCGCTACGCCGTGCTGGAAACCGCCGATGGACTGGCGCTGCTGGACCCGCATGCGGCGCACGAGCGGGTGCTTTACGAGCGGTTCCGCCGCGAATACCAGGAGCAAAAATTGGCGGCGCAGCCCTTGCTGGCCGCGGTTACGGTGGAATTGCCGCCGACGGATGCGGCGCGCGTCCGCCGCTATTTGGAATTGCTGCAGCGGATCGGGTTCGGCATCGCGGAATTCGGCGGAAACGCTTTTGTCATTGACGCTGCGCCGGCCTGCCTGGAAACCGGCGCGCCGGAGGCCATCATCGCGGAAATAGCCGCCCGCCTGGATGAGGCCGGCAGCCCGTCCGGCGCCGGCGCCCTCGCGGACGCCCGGCGCGCGCCGCGCGAGGAACAGGCAATGCGCGCCGCCTGCCATGCGGCGGTGAAGGCGTCGCATCCGTTGGACGCCATGCAACTGGATGCCCTGCTGGAGCAATTAATCCGGACGGCCATGCCCTACACCTGCCCGCACGGGCGTCCGACCTTGATCCACATTTCGCTTCAGGAATTGAACAGGAAATTTGGCCGGGAATGAGTCCGGCAATGGTGTTCCAACTCCGCGAAATGTTCGCGCAGGCCGGCCAGCGCCGCCCCATGGCGCGCGGTGTCGCCTTCGTCCATCCGGGCGGTAACCGCCTGGCGCAAGTCGCGCAAAGGCTCGTGGGCCATGGCGAACAGGTGGGCCACATCCTGGAGCAATTGCTCGCTGCTGCGCGTGAATTTCCGGGCTTCCGCCGCGCCGGTCTTGCGGTTCAAAAATTGCCACAACTGGCTGCCGGTGTCCTTGAGTTCCTCCTCGTTTTCCAGGAGCGCGCCGGCCGAACGCAGGTGGCAGAGCACCAGTTGCAGAAACCGCACGAAGGCTTTTTCCTGGGGGCTGGCGCGCGATGACTTGGAGGCCAGAGTGGCGTGTTCCAGCGCCGATTGCAGGAAATAGATGGCCGTCTCCATGTGGGCCTTGCGCCGCCGCACGGCATGTTCCTTGATGCATTCCTGGACACGCGCTACGGACATGTCGAAAAACACTTCGCATCGCGCCAGGTGCACCGCCCGATTCAAGTCATAGGTGGTTTGTTCCATGATCAGCCGCTTGCGGACTTGCATATTTAGCGTGTTCATGCCATATTATTCAATGGTTTTCAAGGAAATTATGCGGCGGCAGGGAGAATGATTATGCTGGATTTGAAACTGATTCGCGACAATACCGCGGCTGTCGAGGCGGCCCTGAAAAAGCGCGGTCCGACGGATTATCTCGGGCCGCTGCGCCGCCTGGATGAAGAACGCCGCCGGCTGGCGACGGCGGCGGATGAACTCAAGCGCCGGCGCAATGCGGCTTCCGAGGAGATCGGCCGCCGCAAAAAAAGCGGTCAGGATACCGCCGCCAGCCAGCAGGAAGTGAAGGCGCTGGGCCGGCAAATCGCGGAAATGGATGGCAATCTGCGTCAATTGGAGACGGATTTGCGCGCCGCCCTGCTGGCCATTCCCAATCTGCCGCATGCCGGCGTGCCCTTGGGCGCGGATGCCTCCGGCAACGTGGTTGCGCGCGCGTGGGGCGCGCCCCGCGAGTTTGATTTTGCGCCGCGGCCGCACCTGGAAATTGCCGAAAAACTGGGCATCGTGGATTTCGGCCGCGCCGGCCGGCTGAGCGGCGCGGGGTTCCCGCTGTTTGTCGGCGCCGGTGCGCGCCTGGAGCGGGCCCTGATCCGGTTCATGCTGGATTTGCATACCCGCGAGCATGGTTACCTGGAAGTCGCCCCACCGTATCTGTGCAATGTCGCCGCCATGACCGGCACCGGCCAGTTGCCCAAGATGGCCGAGGACATGTACTACATGCCGGCGGACGAACTTTACCTGGCGCCAACCGCCGAGGTGCCCGTGACCAATATTTACCGCGAGGAAATCATCGAGCGCGAGTTGCCCATCCGCCTCGTGGCCTATTCGCCCTGCTTCCGCCGTGAAGCCGGCGCCGCCGGACGCGAAACCCGCGGCTTGATCCGCGTGCACCAGTTCGACAAAGTCGAGATGGTGCAATTCGTCGCGCCGGACCAGTCCTACGCCGCGTTGGAATCGCTGACCGCCAACGCCGAGGATGTGCTGCAGCGGCTGGAATTGCCCTACCGCGTGGTGGCCCTCTGCGCCGGCGACTTGAGTTTCGCCGCCGCCAAATGTTACGATATCGAACTCTGGGCGCCCGGGCAGAATGCCTGGCTGGAGGTGTCTTCTTGCAGCAACTTCGAGGCCTTCCAGGCCCGCCGCGCCAATATCCGGCGCCGCAACGCCGCCGGCAAGGTGGAATTCGTCCACACCCTCAACGGCTCCGGCGTGGCGCTGCCGCGCCTGATGGTGGCGCTGCTGGAAAACGGCCAGCAGGCCGACGGCACGGTGGCGCTCCCCCCGGCGTTGGCGCCTTATATGGACGGCGAAACCGTGCTGCGCCCGGGGGAAAAAGAGCAAAGGCTGTAGCGCTCCTGAAAGTGTTCGGGGTTCAGGGTGTTTGAAAAATGTAGCAGCCGAACGGTGTTCGGCATCGCCTGCACCGGAACCGGAATGCGCCACGCCCTGCTTCGTCAGACTACGCAGGACAAGCCGTGGCGCTACTACAGTCCGGAATTCAGGGATCCAAATTTAGAATGCAATGAACCCCGACCACTGAACACCTTCAACCCTTAAAAAACATGTCACAATCTGCCTTCATATTCGACATCCGGGAATACGGCGCCAAGCCCGATGGCCGGACCATGAACACCGCGGCCATCCAGCGGGCGGTGATTGCCTGCCATGCGGCCGGCGGCGGCCGGGTGTTCTGCGGGCCGGGCGATTATCTGACCGGCCCGTTGGAACTGCAGGATCACGTGGAACTCCACCTGGCGCCCGGCTGCCGGATTCTCGGCAGCCCCAACCCGGCCGATTACCATCCCTTAATTTCAGAGGGATTCCGCCATGCCAACGCGCCGGAAGGCACGGCCGATTACCTGATCGGCGCGCGCCATGCGCGCAACATCGCCATCACCGGTCCGGGCGAAATCAACGCCTCCGGCCCGGCGTTTTACGACCAGGCCGCCGGTCTGACGCCCGGCGGCAAGTTCGCTTCCGGCAAACCGGCCCGCCGGCCCCGGCTGGCGATGTTTCATAAATGCGCGGATGTGCGCATCGAAGACGCATCGTTCGTGGATTCGCCCTGCTGGACGTTCTTGCTGATGCTGTGCGAACGCGTCAGCATCCGCCGGATCCGGATCGTAGGCGACCAGCGCATGATCAACAACGACGGGATTGATATTGACGCCTGCCGGGACGTGACCGTCAGCGATTGCATCATCCGCACGGATGACGATTGCATCGTTCTGCGGGCGATGCAGGGATTGCACGACGAGCCGGCGGTGTGTGAGCGTGTGGTGGTGAGCAATTGCGTCCTGGAGAGCACTTGCCAGGGCATCCGTATCGGCTGCCCGAGCGATGCGGAGATCCGCAACTGCGCCTTCAGCAACATCGTCATCGCCAGCCGCGCCAATGGCGTCGTCTGCAACCATCCCCGGCGCTATCTGAATGCGGCGCGCGGCGGCACGGCGGATATCCAAAACATCATGTTTGACAATTTTGTGATTGACTGCGGCCGGCATCCGGTCAAAATTGATGTGGATGACGGGATTGCGTTGAAGCGCCTGTCCGGATTCAGCTTCGCCAATTTCCGTGTGCGCAGCGGCGGCCCGGTGTTGATCAAGGGCAGCCCGGAAACCATTATTCGCGACGTGTCGTTCAGCAATGTAACGGTGGAAACCACCGGCGGAGATGCGGTGCTTTGCCGCAATTGCGCCGGCGTGCGGCTGGATAATGTCAACCTGTCGGGGAGCATGCCATGAAGCTTTTCCTGATTCGCCGCGGCCGGTCCGGGACGCGGCGCCTGGCAATGCGGGCGCTGGCGGCCGGCTGGCTGGGCTGGGCGGCCTGGGCGGCGGCGCTGGAGCCGCCGGCGAATGTGACGGCCACTGCCGGCGATTACACCAACCGGGTCAATCTGACCTGGGAAGCCGCGGCCGGCGCATCCAATTATTTTATTTTCCGCCATACCGGCGATGTGGCCGGAGCCGCATCCCTGGCGGCCGAAACCGCCAACCTGTATTATGACGATCTCGGCGCCGTGCCGGGCGTTTACTATTATTACTGGATCAAGTCCGGCGACGGCTTGACCAACAGCGCGTTCAGCGCCGGCGCGATGGGCTATTGCCGGCTGGCGGCGCCCCGCAACCTGACGGCCGGCACCGGCACGCTGTTCAACGCGGTGGCGCTGGCATGGGTGCCGGCAGCCTATGCCGTGAAATACCAGGTCTGGCGCCATGCCCTGACCAATGACGAAGCTTCCGCAATCCTTTTGACCAATACGGCGTCCACCGCCTGCCTGGATGAATCCGCCCGGCCCGTGAAACGCTATGTTTACCGGGTGCGGGGGGTGTCTGCCAGCGATATTACCGGCGAGTTCAGCGCCGGCGCGGAAGGCTGGCGGCGGCCGGCGGCCCCCCGCGATTATGACGGGGACGGCAAGGCGGACCTGGTTTTATATAATGCCGTTGACCAGACATGGCGGGCTTACCTGTCGGGGCAGAATTACGCGGAAACGCTGTTCAACTTCGGCGGCCGCGATTTTGCCGCGCTCTCGGCCGATTACGACGGCGATGGCCGGGCCGATCCGGCGGTGTACAGCGAGAGTTCCGGGATGTGGGCGGTGTTGATGTCGCGCGACGCATACCGCATGTCCACGCTGGACTTCGGCGGCGAGCAATACCGGCCGCTGGCCGGCGATTTTGACGGGGATGGCATCGCCGATCCGGCGGTTTACAACGAAGAGCAGGGCGTCTGGCGGGTCCGGCCGTCCAGCATGCCGGACCAGGATTTGTGGATCGAGTTCGGCGGCCGCGGCTGGCGGCCGGCGCCGGCGGACTATGATGGCGACGGCTTGACCGATCCGGCGCTGCAGCACGAAGGGGAGGGCGTCTGGCTGGTCTTGTCCTCCGCCGAACAGTATGCGCCGGTCCGTGTGGTATTCGGCGGCCCAGGATACCGGCCGGTGCCGGCGGATTACGATGGCGACGGCAAGGCCGATCCGGCGGTGTATCATACCGGTTCGGGCAAGTGGGTGGTGATGATGTCCGGCGCGCAATACGCCATGATGTCCGCCCTCTGGGGCGGCGCCGGGTGCCGGCCGGAACCGGGGGATTACGACGGCGACGGCCGGGCCGATCCGATGGTGCGCCAGGTGGCGTCCGGGGTCTGGGGCGTGATGTTTTCCGGGAGCCATTACGCGGGCATGCAGGCCACCCTGGGCGGCGCGGGCGGCGCGTGGCAGCCGGTATCCGCAACCCGCAACCAGTCGTTTTATTTCCTGTGTTTCGGCGACAGCATCACTTACGGCTACGGCAGCAGTTCGCAA
>JAXGSX010000189.1:0-6970 GCA_040775225.1 Kiritimatiellia bacterium
ATCCGTTGGTGATCTGCAAACCGTCTAATACCGCGCCGGCATGATTCAGATAAAAGCAGCGATATTCGCCGCCGCCGTCAATGATGGTGTTCGTCTGGCCGGACGTGTTCACCCCGCGGATGGTGACGGCCTTGGAAATGGTGATGGTGGCATCCAGGTTGTATGTGCCGTTGGATACCAGCACCAGTTCGGCATCGCTTTGCTCCAACGCATTGCTGATCGTGGCCATGGGCGCGGCCCAGCTCGAGCCGTCATTTATGTCCGCCCCCGCCGGCGGGGGCGCCACAGGGTAAGTCGCGGCGGAAAGGCGTCCGACCAGCATGGCTGCGCAAACGGTTAACAACAATTTTTGATTCATCTCGTCACCTCCATTATTGTTTTTTTGCATGGTTTTAAAAACTAGCCGGATGATTCACCTCAGGTTCGCCCTCCATGCTTTTTTGTATGGTTTTGCCAGGCGGCTCACCTGAGGTGAGCCATTCTCGTGGAATATGTGATTTCACATTCAACATTTCCGATGGAGGGCGAACCTGTGGTGAGCCTTTCTTCCCGGCATGCGGTGATCGCCCCTGATCCCGCGCCACCGGCGTATTCTCGCGACCGGTCTCACCTTGCCGCCCCCTCAAATCTCATTTTGATCAACTTCCAGTTTTCATCCGCATGGACGCCTTTAACCGCTGCCACCCGGCCTTTATGTTCGGCCTTGATGGTGTAGGTAAACACCGTCTTCTCCGGCTGATCGGAATCCTTCACGGCGGTCAGGATGTATTCGGTGAGCAACAGGGCGTTTTCTTCACCCCGCCCCGGGGTCCGGCCCTGCGCATTGGTCTTGAAAACCCGGCTCTGAATCAGATCGCAGCCTTCCTGTTCCGCCCGGAATGACACCGCCGCGCCCTCCACCGGGTTGCCGGCGGCATCGGCGACTTCCACCACCACGTGCCGGCGCACCGACAGTTTGGGGCGGTTGATTTTGCCCTTGAATTCGCGCGTGCCGAACACATCGCCCTGGCGCGGCGCATCCCAGACGCAATCCACCAGGACCAGCCCATCGTCCGACATGTTCAAGGACCAGTTGCGGTCGTTGTTTTCAAAAACACAATCGGTCAACTCGGCTTTGAGCGACCCGTAATCCATGACCGCCGTGCCGCAGTTCCGGAAGATGCATCCTGACGCCTGCTGGGCGCCGTTCAACAAAGGCACGCCGACGCGCTCGAAAACGGTATTCCGGACCAGGTAGTCCTTGTTGTGGCCGGCCGTCATGCCGTAAATGAACTTTTTGACATTGGCGATCCGGGCGCCGTCAAACACCGTGCTGCCGCAGCATACCAGGAAGCCGTTTTGCGCGTCGCCGATCGGAAAAGCCGGATCCTGGGCCGCAATTTCGCCGTGATACACATACAGCCCGCCGCCGAATTGCTCGGCCTTGATCCAGGGCAGGCGTCCGCAATTCAAGGTGTAATGTTCGTTCGACGCGCAGGCAAACTGCAGTCTGGCGGAAATATTGGAAACGCCGGGCAAGCCCAGCCGCAGGGCGTTCATGCGCCGTTCCACCCGCCAGTACAGCCCGGTATTCTGTCCGTGAATGAAATACGGGTAAATATAAATGTTGCCGCGCATGATCAACGTTTCGTCGGGACGGGCGGCGCTGCCGATTTGCAGGACGGTTTCCGTGCCGTCATTGGCGCCGAGGATGATATTGCCGTCAACATGACAGACGGCGGAAGTTGCGTCATAGCGCACCTTGTTCCAGCCGAAGGCGCGATCGGCCATCGCCAGTTGCCGCAGGGTGCAAGGCCAGGCCGGCGGATAATCCATAATCCGGATCGCCTGGCGTTCTTCATCAAAAAGAATGCCGGCGGAAACGCTGGCGGCAAAAGCACAGGCGGTTAAATATGATAAGGCATGGCGCATGGCAAGGTTCCCGTAACGATCAACCATTGTTTTTTCCCGAACGCGGGATTTTCACCACTCCCGGCCGGCAGCCGGCGGCCGCGGCGGGGTTCATTAACTTTAAAAGTTTCAACATTCCGGCTTTTCCCAGTTGGAAATAATCCGGCTTGGCAATCCGGCGGATTTTGACCGCCGGCGGCAAACGTTCCATTTCCGGGGCATCCTGGCAAAGGAACATGAAGCCGGGCGGCAGGCTGCCGTGTTCGCGGGCCAGGACTTCCATGGCGGCGCGGCCGAACTCGCCGCCTTGGGAATACACCGCCCGCGGGTGGCGCGTCCGCAACAGGCGTCCCAGAGGCCGGGCTATGTCATCCGCAGGAATGGTGTATCCCGGCGGACGTTGCAGCCCCCGCCGGGCGAACAATTCCTCGAACGCGGTATACACCTGCCTGGCATCGGGATGGCTGTCGTCACGTCCCACGAATGCCACGTCCGCGCCGGCATGCGCGATCAATTCCGCCGTCCCCTTCAGCATGGCGCCCTGATAATCGTCCAACACGACATTTTTCCACCCGGGCAAGGCCCAGGAATTGACGATCACCAGCCGGTCGTAATGCGCAAAGAAATACTCCTGCATTTCCGGATGCAATGCCGGAGGATGCAGCCAGAGCAGGCCATCAAATCCCAGCGCCGCCACGTCCGCCAAAGTGTCGGCCGGCCGGCGCGCCGTGAAATTCACAAACTGCACCGAGACTTCCTGCCGCGCCAGCGCCGCGAATGCCCCGGCCAGTTCCTGCTGGAAATTGCCGGTGATATTCACCATCATTCCGCCGCTCAAGATCAGTCCGATGTTGCGGGTGAGTTGCACCCGATAGGCGCCCGATTTCTCCGGGTTGACAAACGTGCCCATGCCGCGTTTCGGCACGAGATAACCTTCCCGGACCAGGTCTTCCATCGCGCGCCGCACGGTGCCGCGGGCAACATCAAACTTCCGGCATAACTCGCGTTCCGAAGGCATTTTGACGGCTTTGTCGCCGGCATGCGCCACCTGGTTAATCACGAATTGCCGGATGCGCATGTATTCTGGAATGGGAATTGGCATAACTAATTAAACCATACCGGGCTGGACCAAGCCACGTGATTATCATCCTGGGTGGCGCGAACATACCAGTTGTCGGGCGCCGTGTCCGCAACACTCACGGCGGCTTCAAATTGCAATCCGCCGGGAATGAATCTTTTAAATAATTCGCCATTGCGAAAAAGCTCGATTTTTTTCAATTTATTCTCGCCGATAATGGAAATAAAAAACTCCTTGGCGGAACAGTTTGGGAGAATGGAGCCCATCAACTGGCCATTGGCGGTGAACACCACGCGCATACGCGCATTGGTTGTGCCATACACATTGCGGCGGCGGTAAGCGGTCAGCAGGGCTTCCCTGGTCAATTCCGGCGCGAACACGGCAGTCAGGCCATTGACCCCGGCATGCCCTTTGTGATCGTCGGAGTTGGCGACAAACCCGTATTTGTATCCGTTTTGCAGGAAATACCGGCCGCAACGGTCGCGGCGGAATTGTTTGCCCGCCGCCCGGCCGTTTTCCAGCGCTTCTTCACATTCGTAACTGCCATGGTCGGAAAAGATCTCCATGACCGGGCAAGCCGGCTCGATTCCGGTACGCCATGTATTCTCCGGCTTTTTGCCCGGCGAGTGGAAATGCGGGATGACCATCAAATCTGTTTCCGGCATCTGTTTTACAAAGTCGGATGCTTCCGCCAACGCCGGTCGGTTAATCGCGGCGTAGGCGGGGGGGCGACCGAAAATGACGCAGATATCGCCGAAATCGTCCGTCAATTCAACACCGGCAAAAACCGCAAATTCCCCATCCTTATGGCGCGCCGCCATGTCGGTCAGGGTGGCATCCCAAGCCGTCTGGCCAAGATGGCAGCTTGGGTCGCGCGCGGGCATGTGATGATCCGTAACCGCGAAAAAATCCAATCCGGCGCGCGATTTTGCAAAATCCATCAAGTCTCGCGGGCGCATATCCATGCCCGACCGTTGCGCGCAATCCTTGGAATAACAGGAATGCGTATGCAAGTCGCCCCAATAAATATTCATCCCTTCATAAACGCCGTCCATTGCCGGAGTTGCCGTCACAGGCAGCGTTTTGTGGCGGATTTGGATGTTTTTGTCAGCATACTCAAAAACCCCCTGCGGGTTGCGCACCGGCGGATCAACAGTTTCGGCCAATTGTGCGGCATCATCCAGCGCCGCCACATTCCAAAACATGTCAAGGGGAATCAGGAGGGCCTTGTCCGTCTTGCGGATTAAACGCAAGCGTTGCGGAGCCCGCGGCAGAATCGCGTATTCCAGACGCGTCACCGCGTCAGGGACAGGACGCCGATACCCATCATAATCGCGCCCATAATCCGGCATGCCCTTATCCTGGGAATCAAAATACCTGACATCCACCCGCGCCTTATAAGCGGGACGCGGAACCACGCTGCTGACCTTGGCGCCCGGGCCGAATCCGCCGGTGGTTTCACCCCAGTGTAATTCGATCACATCGCCCTGCTGCATGCCGCCGGAGAGGTCCAGCACCGCCATCCGTGCCGCCTCTCTTGAGGATGGATGAGTGCGGTCAATAAAATACCGGTAATCCAGGTCCCAGCACCGCAGGCGCCAGGTTATTTCCGGATTATTGCAATATGCCTCCGTGTAACCGCTGGATTCATTAATCATGCGCGTCGGCGCCGATGTGCCCAGCGTGCAACTGAAATCAAAAACAATGCGGGATTCGCCGCGGGTATAATCGGGGCCAACCGTCAACCGGATGGAGAATTCCGCCGAATCCCCCGCCAAAATCGAACCCGGCGCAATCACCGCAGTGTCAAAAACCATCATGGCTTCCCTGCAATAATTGAAATAACTCGGCACAAGTTGTTATACCATTGTGACCACTTTCGCGGGTCTTGTCAAACAATTTCTGCGCGCCGGCAGCAATCCGGCAATAACGTCATGTCATCGTGATTTTGGATGGTCGGGTTCCACCCCCCCCCTCCGTCGCCGCCACAGCCATAATGCGAATTGCTGACCAGTTGGAGGGCGAACCTGCGGTGAGCCATACGCCTGTGCGCCCATTCCAGGTTCATTTTGGACCATGCCGAAAAAGGCAACGACGGAGTGGTGATTTGCTTTACAGGTCAGGCGCCACCCCGCTATGCCCCTATCCTCTTTCCATCAGGCGCATGGCCCAGAAAAAATTGCGGCCGATATGGAAGCAGTTTTTCCGGCTGGCGCCCTTGGCGCGGTTGACGGGCCGGCCGGCGCGACCCAGCAGGGTAGATCGCTCAACGCTATTTGGGTTTGCCTTGCCGGATACAGCGCCGTCATAAAAACTCGTAATGCATCAGGCTGAGACCGTAAAGCGCGGCCGTCTCCACCCGCAGGACCGCCCCGCCGAAACTTACCGGAATGCCGCCGGCGGCGGTCAGCAGGTCAATTTCCGCCGGCGCCAGGTCGCCTTCCGGACCGATCACGATCATCAACGCCGCGCCGGGCGGCGCGGGGCGGGCCGCGTCCGCCGCCTCGCGGAATGGCGCCGCATCTTCCGCCAGAGCGCCGATGAAACAGCGGTGGCAGGCGCGGATCTCGGGGGAGAACGCCGGCAAGCCTGCTGGCGCGCGCACTTCGGGAATCCAGTCGGTCCCGCATTGCCGGGCGGCTTCGCGGGCGATTTTACGCCAGCGTTCGGCCTTGGCCGCCTGGCGCGCGGCATCGCCGGCGGCCACGACGCGCTCGGTCAGCAGGGGCCAGACGGCGGCGGCGCCCAGTTCCACCGCCTTCTGCACAATGCCATCCATCAGGTTGTGTTTGGGCAGTGCCTGCGCCAGGATAATCCGCACGGGCGGCGGCGGCTGTGTTTCCACCGCCGCCAGGTCCAGGCGCAGCAGGGCCAGTCCGCCGCGTCCGGCGGCCAGCAGACGCGCCGGCGCGCGGCGGCCGCCTCCGTCAAACACGGTCACCGGATCGCCGGGCCGGCTGCGCAAAACCCGCAACAGGTGGAACGATTCCTCCGCCGCCAGCGCCACATCGCCGTCAGACCAGGCGTCCGCGGCCAGGAAACAGCGGGGTGGAGGATGATGGTTCATGCCGGAATGCTGGATTCCCGCAAAACGCGTAATTTGAAATTTGCCCGCAGGGTCAACTCTGGCAGGTTATCCATGCCGGAGATTGTCCGTAAAAACACGAGACTTCCTCTGAAATTGCGCGATTTCAGGATAATTACTCTCGTTGCAGGTGTCCAAAAATTCCTTCAGGCGCTTTTTCTGCGTGCCGGACAGGTTTTTGGGGATTTCCAGATACACCCGGGCATGCAAATCACCGCGGCCAGCCTCGCCCGGAACCGGCATACCCTTGCCGCGCAGACGGAAAACCCGTCCGCTTTCCGTGCCGGGATTAATCCGGATTTTGGCCATTCCCTCCAGTGTCGGCACGGACACCTCGCCTCCGGTCAACGCCGCTTCCAGGGGCATCGGCGCTTCGCAAAACAAATCCGCGCCCTGGCGTTGGAAAATATTATGCGGCCGCACATGCAGCACCACGTACAAATCGCCGGGCGAGCCGCCGCGCAAACCGCCTTCGCCCTTGCCGGCCAGCCGCAGGCGCGAGCCGGTTTCCACGCCGGCGGGAATCTTCAAGGTCAGCCGCCGCCGGGTCTTCACAAATCCCGTTCCGCCGCAATGCGCGCAGGGGTGTGTGATAATCTCACCTTTGCCGTTACAGGAAGGGCAATCCTGCTGCACGCGGAAAAATCCGCTGGAAACCACGATGACCCCGCGCCCGCGGCAATGGCGGCATACTTCCTTTTTCCGGCCGGGTTCGGAGCCGGTCCCGCGGCAGGCATGGCATTCTTCGGTAGCCGGCAGTGTAATCTCCCGCTCCGCGCCGAAGGCCGCCTCTTCAAAATCAATTTCAAGATCAAACCGCAGATCGGCTCCGCGCGCCGGCCGCGTGCCGCCGCCGGCGCCCCCGCCTCCGCCGCCCCCGCCCCAAAAAAAACAGAAAAATGCCCCCCCCCCCCCCA
>JAXGSX010000190.1:0-6908 GCA_040775225.1 Kiritimatiellia bacterium
CCCGCGGCGCGGAGTTGCCGCCGCCATCGTCCGCGACTGCCCCGTCCAATTCCCATCCAACTTCCTTGAACCAGGTAGTCCTGGTATCGGCTGAAAGCACCAGAGTATGCGTAATTTTAACCGCCGCCTGTCCGGCGAAGAATTCCAAACGTGTGATATGGCGGGCTACCGGCGCCCCGCCGTTGGCGTCATCGCGGTAATAACCTTCAAAACGCACGCAGGCCGCCACCGGACCGCGCGCTTCGATCCGCATGGCATTGTCCGGCGCCGCCTGGCCCAGGCGGCCATCCTGCGTCATAACATACAACCCCCGGGATTGCGGCCCGCAAAATGCCAACCGCCGTCCATCCATGAGAAACACTTCCCGCACTGGCGATTTGCCGGGCCCCATCACGTAACGCGCCATACCGGTATCCACCGTCACGATCCCTTTTTTTTCGGTCAACCGCACCGGCATGGCCGGGACGGCGCGGCTTGGCAGAAATTCCACGCGGCACCCTGCCGCCGGAGACGCTAAAGCATCGAACCGCACCCACTGGATGGCCCCATCTGGCGCCCACTGGCCGGTGACTTCCTTTTGGCATGGAATTTCCGCGCCGGCATCGTTCACCAGGCGCAAGGCATGCAAATCCCAGAGCGCGCCGGGCGCAAACGGAACACCAAACGATACCGGCCAGTCATGCACCGCCTCAATTCCCCGGGGAAGATCAAGCTTTATGGGAACACTTCCAGTGAGAGGCAACGTCGGGGCGGCCTGTGCGGCGGTTTCCACCGCCCCCAGCAAACTCCGGCCGGCGCGCAATTCCACTCGCAGGCGGGCTTGCGCCAGGCCATGGCGCCGCAAATCCGCCCGCAACCAGCCCCAGGACACGGCCGGCTTGGACTTGATTTCCGCCAGCCGGCGTCCCGTAAGCATGTCATGCAGCCATGCTTGCACGGTCAACTCCACGGGCGGCTTGCCCGCCGGGCGCAGGTCCAGGAAAAAATCCAGCCACCGCTCGCCGGGACGCGCTTCCTCCCGATCGGCATAAAGCGTGAAAGCGCCGCATTCCGCGGTGGCAATACGGTCAGACTGTCTGGCGTAAGCCTCCGCCCAGACGGAAAAGTCGCATGCCAGGCCGTCATCTTGAAGCGCCGGGCGGGGAATGCCCCCGGCCGCATCCAGCCGCCGCTGCGCCGCCAGGCGCAGATGCATCGGCGCCGACGGCATTTCCGCCAGACTTTTCCAATCTGCGGAAGCCTCGCGCATACGCCCCTCGGCCTGCCAAGCCTTGGCCCGGCCGAACAGGGCGGCGGCATGCGCCGCCGCCGTTGCCGCGGGCTCGTTCAAGTTAATATCCAGCGCCAAAGTGTAAAAATCACGCGCCGCCGCCCAGCGCTGCCGCCGCAGGGCCAAGCGGCCAAGCCACAGCCGCGTCGCCGCGCCATCCTCCGGTTTTAGTCCCTGGATCGCCAAAGCGCCCTGCAGGTATTGTTCGGCAGCGGAATCGTCATTGGACTCAAAGGCCATCCGCCCCATACAAAGCAAAGAGCGTCCGAGAAATTCAGGGGGGGCGTCCGGCATTTCCAGCGCCTTGACGAATGCCGGGGCGGCCAGGACATCCCCTTCAAGCATGTAAAGCCGGCCGATATTGAATTGCGCTTCCGCGCGATACATGGGAGGCGTTTCAGACGAATCCGCGACGGCGGCAAACCAGGATCGCGCACCGGCCCAATCGCCTTCCAACTCGTCAATCAGTCCCAACTGCAGGCGGGCTTCCGCCGCCGCCGAGGCCGGCAGTTCCGGATCAGCCAGGACTTCGGAAAAAGCATCGGCCGCGCGGGGATACTCGCCGCGTTGCGCCAACAACCGGCCTTCCGCCAGCAACGTGACCGATCGCTGCATTTCAGACATTGCCATCGCCGCAGCGGCAGCCGGCCGGCCGCCTGTAAATGCATGATCATCCCCGCCCGCCGGCATTGCCGCTACCAATAAGCCGATTAAAAGCAACTGCCGCATAAAATTTCTCCCGCAAAAACATTGCCGCTCTGGTTTTATGCCGCCAATCTAGTGTGTGGCATGCCACAATGCAAGCCGGAAGCGCAGGGCGGCCGCTGCCGGGGCGCAGGACAAATTTGCTGGTCTGGGCCGTATGCCAATAAACCGGGTCGGCTCAGCAGAGCTTCGCCCGCCAATAAGATTTCACACATCCGTTTCATTCCGCTGGAGGGCGAAGCTGTGCTGAGCCATGCCGGCGGTAGATGCAGCTGCATTCATCTAAAACCGTCGGTCACAGCTTTTACATCAACTTTTTTGACTTACACCGCCCCCGCCCCTTCGCCCGCCGGGCCTTCAAATTGCGCTTGTCTTCGGCAGCGCCGGACGATATTGTTCAAGGCCATGAAACATTTAAAAGCAAGGCCGTATATCGGCGAAATCATCCGTCAAAACCAGGAAGAGATTCTGGCTTTGCTCGAGGGCATGGTCAATATCAACAGTTTTTCCCGCAATCCCGCGGGCATTAACCGCGTCGGGGAAATGGTTCGGGAGGCGATGCCGCCCGGATTTAAACATTCCTGCACCGCCAACGCCGCCGGTGTGCACCACCATGTATTCAAGCAAACGGCCGGCGGCCACCCGCCCATTGTGCTGGCCGGACACCTGGACACGCTGTGCCCGCCCGACCCGGCATTTGACCGGTTGCGCGAAGACGGCGCCCTGCTCCGCGGTCCCGGGGTTAATGACATGAAAGGCGGGGATGTCGTGCTGATCTGGTCCTTAAAGGCGCTCCATCAGTGCGGCGCCCTGTCTGAAATGCCGATAACCTGCATCTTCAACGGCGATGAAGAATTGGGATCTCCCACATCGCATGCGCTTTTCACCGGAATGCGCGGCGCCGCCTGGGCGCTGGTTTTCGAATGCGGCGGTCCGTCCGACACGGTTGTGACAACCCGCAAGGGTGTGGCGCGCTACCGCCTGCGCATCGCCGGCAAGCCGAACCATTTCGGCAACCTGCAGGAAGCCAAGGTCAGCGCCATCGAAGAACTGGCGCATAAAATCCTGGCGGTGGAAGACATGAACCGGGCAGACCGGAGCGTAGCGGCTAATGTCGGACGGATCGAAGGCGGTCTGGCGGCAAACGCCGTGGCGGCCGAGGCGGTTATGGACTTCGAAGCCCGCTACTGGGATCCGGGGCTGGAACCGGCAGTCATCCGCGAAATTGAGAACATGGCCGCCCAAAATCATGTGCCCGGCTGCCAGTCGTCGCTGGAACGCCTTTCATACCGCCCCCCGATGCAACCCGGCGCGGCGGCGCAACGCCTTTTTGAATTGATCGTTGCACGCGGGCGCGCCCTGGGTATGCAGATCAGCGAGGAAAAACGCGGCGGCGTTTCGGACGCCTGCTGGCTGGCGCATGCCGGCGTACCGGTGATTGACGGGCTGGGCCCCCTGGGCGACCATGATTTTACGCCCCGTGAATACATCCGCAAGGATACGCTTTTCGCCCGCATTGAACTGGCCGCCAACCTGTTGCTGGATTTACAGGCGGTAAAAGACGATCCCGGCGCCTGAGCGCCCCGGGTTACTGTTTGGCCTTGCCGTCTTCCGGCTGTTTTTCTTCCGGCAATTTAAATCCCGCCGGCAGAATGGCTTGCTCCAGTCTGGCGCCGGTAAAAACGGCATCTTTCAATTCGGCGCCGGTCAGGTCGGCGCCGGTAAGATCGGCGTTCGTGAAATCCGCCTTGGTTAAATCAGCGCCTACGAGGTAGGCATTGGCCAGCACCGCTTCCGCCAGGCAGGCGTTTTTCAAATTGGCGTTATAGAGCGCGGCACCGTTAAGATCGGCGCCGCGCAATATCGCCCCATCCATGTTGGCATTGCTCAAGTCCGCCCGGATCATGATCGCATCGGTTAAAATCGCCTTTTTCAAATTGGCCTGGTTGAGATTGGCCGAAAGCAGGTTGACGTTGCTCAAATCCGCGCCATCCAGCTTGGCGCCCTGCAAATCCTTATTAAAGCTGTTGCTGCGCGCCATGGCAATGCATTCCTCGCGCGACATTTTATCCGCGCCGATACGCAAGGTGCTGATGCCCACTTTATTCCCCTTGCGCACCTGGGCGGACGTATCAAAAGTCGGGGCGATCAAGGCCAGCGCCAGGAGCAGCATGAATGTCGTTTTATTGTTCATTACATCCAGTATAAGTCCTCCGCCGGCAAAAGCAATGGGAAAAATCCGGACCAAGCCAAAATATGAATGCGCCAGGCCCAGCGGCGGCGGGCTACGCAGGACAAACCGTGTCCGTGCCCGCCGAAGCCGGGCGCAGCTACAGGCTGTAATCCGGGGCATCCCCGTTTCAATCCCGGCTTTCCAGGAACCCTTCCAGTTTTTGCAAGCGACTGGGATGGCGTAACTTGCGCAAAGATTTGGCCTCGATTTGCCGGATGCGTTCGCGGGTGACGGAAAACATGCTGCCCACTTCTTCCAGGGTGCGCGGGCAACCGTCGTCCAGGCCGAAGCGCAAGCGCAGCACTTTTTGCTCGCGTTCGGAGAGAGTTTTGAGGACGTCCTGCAACCGTTCGCGCAGCAGGCTGTAAGCTGTCATCTCGGACGGATTTTCCGCAGACTTATCCTCGATAAAATCGCCGAAATAGGCGTCATCGCTGTCGCCTACGGTGGCCTGCAGCGAAATGGGCTGCTGGGCCATTTTGAACACCTCGCGCACGCGCTCCACCGGCATGCTGACTTCATCGGCCACTTCCTCCGGCGTAGGCTCGCGCCCGAAGTCCTGCAGCAACTGTTTCTGCACCCGCGTCAACTTGTTGATCGTTTCGATCATGTGGACGGGGATGCGGATGGTGCGGGCCTGGTCGGCGATGGCGCGGGTGGCAGCCTGGCGAATCCACCAGGTGGCGTAAGTGCTGAACTTGTAGCCGCGCTTATATTCAAATTTTTCCACCGCCCGCATCAAGCCGGTATTGCCTTCCTGGATCAGGTCCAGGAACATCAAACCGCGGTTCATGTATTTTTTTACAATGCTGATCACCAGGCGCAGATTGGCCTCCGCCATTTCCGTGCGGGCTTTATGTCCTTTCTTCAACCAGGATTTCAACTCGCGGTATTTCCCCTCGAAATCCTCGCAAGACATCCAGAACTTGTTTTCGAAGTCCGACTGCAGGGCGGCGGCTTTGGCCATGGCGGCCTTGATTTCAGCCTTGTTTTTCCGGCGGCTGGACGCCAATCGCGCCATTTGGTTGCGCCAGGCCTGGTATTCATGAAAACATTCGTCCGCCTGGATCACAAAGTCCTCGACAGCCTTCTGTTTGAAGAATAATTTGTCCAACAATTGCCCGTATTTGCGCAGCAATCGCTCAAAATTTTTAGCGGCGGGGCTGTCGGCCGATCGTTGCCGGATTGCAGCAAAGGCCCGGCCGGCATCTTTGTGCGCCGTGGTTATTTTCTTTTTGATTTTGGGCAAGACGCGCAAATACTTATCGCGGCTGTCAACGTGTTTGTCCACGATGATCCGGTCAAACCGCTCTTTGCTCTGCTCCAGGCGGGCGGCGAGGGTGAAATAAGAATCTATTGAAAAGCCAAAGCGCTTGAAAATTTCACGGGCGTTGATTTCCGCTTCCTCAATGCGCTTGCAGATTTCCACTTCCTGCGTCCGCGTCAGCAAAGGCACCTGCCCCATCTGATGCAGGTAGGTGCGGATGGGGTCGTCCATGACGTCGAAAGCGCGGTCCTGCTCGGCCCGTTCGTCCTTTTCCAGTTGCTTTTTGAACTGCTCGACGTTGGATGAATCAATGATTTCAATATCCATGCCGCGCAGCAGGAGCACCAGGCCGTCAATTTCATCCGCGTCAATCAGGTCGGTCGGCAGGGCTTCGTGGATATCCGTGTAAGTCAAATAGCCCTGCTCGCGGGCCAGTTTCATCAACTCCTTGATCTTCTCGCGCCGGTCTTCACTGCTCATTTTAACGCGCAAGGGCGCATCGGAAACCGGCGGCAGTTTGGATTTGCGGGACTTTGCCGGCGAATCCTTGGACTTTTTCGGCTGGGTTTGCCCGCCGGCGCCTTATCCCGCGCCGCGGCCGCAATGGCGGGAGCAGGAGCTTTACGGGCGGCGGGCTTGGCGGAAGACTTGCTTTTGCCGGCGGCGGCCGGCCGGGCTTTTTTTTTCGGAGGCTTTTTATTCATGCCAACTTCCCAGCAGGTTTTCAGCGGCGCGCGCCGGACGCGCCTTCCCGGCGGAACGGCGCGAAATATTCGTTTCCCGGCGCGGAAAGCAAAAAGCCACCGGTCGGAATCGAACCGACGCCCGGCGCATTCCGCATGCGCTGCTCTCCCAGCTGAGCTACGTTGGCAAAAATCAGGCAACCATTAAAATGATTTTCACATGACAAGTCAAATAAAAAACGCAAGCATACCCGGCGAAAAAACAAACGCGGGCGGCGTTGCCGCCGCCCGCGCTGTTTCACTCGCATATCCGACGGAATGGATCAGTACATGCCGTCCATGCCGCCCATGCCGCCGCCCGCCGGCGCCGGCGCGGGTTTTTCCTTCTCCGGAATCTCCGTGACCATGCACTCGGTGGTCAACAGCAAACCGGCGATGCTCGACGCATTCTGAATGGCCGAACGCGTCACCTTGGCCGGGTCAATGACGCCGTCCTTGAACAGGTCGGTGTATTGCGCCGTAGCCACGTTGTAACCGGCAGAGCCCTTGCTCTTCTTGACTTCCGCCACAACGATGGAGGCGTCCAGGCCGGCATTGCCCACCAGCTGGCGCAGCGGCGCTTCCAGGCACCGGCCGACAATCTGCACGCCGATGGCTTCATCGCCCGCCGCTGCCAGTTTGTCGAGCGCGGACTGGCTGCGCAGGAGGGCCACACCGCCGCCGGCCACCACGCCCTCTTCCACCGCCGCC
>JAXGSX010000191.1:0-6890 GCA_040775225.1 Kiritimatiellia bacterium
CATTCATCCCTCCCCATAATTGTGAGAATGTTGGCGCGGGCGCCGCCCCGCCGCTGCAAAACCCATCCTACCGGCGCCTGACCGCCGGCCTGGAAGCCGCCGGCCTGACGGTATTCGATCCCGCTCCCATGCTGGCCCGCGATTTCCGCGGCGCCGGCCGGAAAGCCTTTCTCGCCACCGACACCCATTGGCGCCCGGCAGCCATGGAGCGGACGGCGGAAGACCTGGCGCAATTCATCAACGCCCGCGGCTGGCTGCCCGCCGCGCCGGCCGGCGCTTTCACGATGCGCGAGATTACCGTCAAACATGCGGGTGATATTGCCGCCATGCTGCGTTTGCCGGACTGGCAGGATTTTTACCGCCCGGAAACGGCGGAAATCCGGCAAGTGCGGGATACCGCCGGCGATTACTGGCGGCCGGAGATGGATGCCGATGTCCTGGTTTTGGGCGATAGTTTCTGCAACATTTATTCCCTGGCGGCCATGGGCTGGGGCGAAGCCGCCGGGTTCGTCGAACACCTCAGCCGGGCGCTGGCCCGGCCGATGGACCGCATCCTGGTGAATGATAACGGCGCCTATGCCGCACGCGCCGTGCTGGCGCGGGAACTGGCACGCGGACGCGACCGCCTGGCCGGCAAACGGCTGGTGATCTGGCAATTCGCCGCGCGCGAACTGGCAACCGGAGATTGGCGTAAGGTTAACCTGCGTCTGGGCGCGCCGGCATCGGCGGAATTTCTGAACTTGCCCATCGGCGCCACACTTAAGGTCCGCGGCGTCGTGGCGGCAATCGCCCCCGCGCCGCGGCCCGGAACCGTGCCTTACAGCGACCACATTGTCAGCCTGCGCCTGGCGGATTTGGAACATACCGGCAGCGGCGCGCAGGCGCTGGTTTATGCCTGGAGCATGCGAGACAATGTTTGGACGCCGGCGGCGCGCCTGCGCCCGGGCGAAACCGCCGAAGCGCAATTGCGGCCCTGGTCGGACGTGGCCGGCAAACTCGACGGCATCAACCGCGCGGAACTGGATGACCCCGAATTGCTCCTGCAGGAGCCATGCTGGGCGGTGGAAATCACCGGACTCGGATTCATTGCCCCCGAATAGGAGACAGCAAACAATGTTTTATTCAATTCATGATCGTTGCACATCATTGCGCCACCGGATGTTTACCGCAAGCCGGAATTTCCTGGCAATGGCATTCTTGACGCTTGGGCCCGCCGCCGGCCGGGCCGGATCAATTCCCGGCGCGGATTGGCCGGCGCGGTGCGCCCAACTCTCGGCACTGGCCGCCCGGGAGAATCGCGGAGCCATTGCCGGCGATCAGGGCTGGCTTTTCCCGGCCGCGGAGTTGCGCCATATCGCCGCGGGAAAATTCTGGGGCGCGGCGGCGGCAACGGCCGCGCGCGCCGGCGTGAAACCGGAATATGCCGATCCGCTGCCGGCCATCCTGGATTTCCACCGGCAATTGCAGGAACTGGGCGTCAAATTGATCATGGTGCCCGTGCCGCCCAAGGCGCGGATATTCCCCGGCAAGTTGCCCGCGCTCGACGGCGCGGCGGACCGTCTGCCCGCGGCATTGCCGCCGATGCCGGCGCATGCGGAATTCTACCGTCTGCTGCGCGGCGAGGGCATCCAGGTGCTGGACCTGGCCGAATTATTCCGGCAACACTGCCTGGATGAGCAAGGAGCGCCATATTGCCGGACCGATTCGCACTGGTCCGGCAACGGCTGCGTCCTGGCCGGCCGCGCTATTGCGGAAATCATCGGCGATGGCGCGCCGGCGGCCTCAGACCTGGAATCCGCCTGGAGCGCAATTGAAATCCGCGGCGACTTGTCCCTTATGCCGGGCGGCGAGGGCGCGGCGCCGGAAACCATCCGCATCCGGCGCGTCGGCCGGCGCGCCGGCGACACGCTCGAGCCGGTGGCGCCGGATGCGGCCAGGCCGGTAATCCTGCTGGGCGACAGCCATAACCTCGTGTTCCATGCCGGCGGGGACATGCACGCCGTGGGCGCGGGATTGCCCGATCAACTGGCGCTGGAACTGGGGCAGCCGGTGGAACTGGTCGCGGTGCGCGGCTCCGGCGCCACGCCGGCCCGCGTAAACTTGTACCGCCGCGCCGCGCGCAATCCGGATTATTGGCGGAACCGGCGCTGGGTGGTATGGTGTTTTGCCGCGCGCGAATTCACCGAAAGCGACGGCTGGCGCAAAATCCCGCTGCGGCCGGCGGCGTTCAAGGATTCCGCTACGGCCGGCGCCGACCATGTGGGCGCCGCGCCTTAAACTTCGGCCATAGCCATCAAACTGCTTGTTTTTTCCGGCAGAGGATGTAGTTTAAGCCATACATGACTTATTGGAAAAAAACTTTCATTTGCGCTTTTCTGGCGCAAGTGCTGTCCATCCTGGGATTTTCGTTCGCCTTGCCGTTTTTGCCGTATTTCATCCAGGATCTTGGAATTACCGACAAGGCCCAGCAGGCCTGGTGGGCCGGGGTAACGCTGGGCGCCTCCGGTCTGACCCTGGCGTTATTCGCTCCGCTATGGGGCATGCTGGCCGACCGTTATGGGCGCAAAAGCATGGTCATCCGCTCCATGTTCGGCGGCGCGGCAGTGGTTTTGTTTATGTCTTATTCCCGCCATATCGGCGATTTGCTCGTTTGCCGGCTGCTGCAAGGCGTGTTTACCGGCACGGTGTCCGCCAGCGTGGCGCTGGTGGCCAGTATCGCTCCGCTCAAACGCAGCGGGTTCGCCCTGGGCATGATGCAGGCGGCGGTATTTGTCGGTTCCGCGATCGGCCCCCTGCTGGGCGGGATGGTGGCGGATTATTATGGGTATCGCATCGCCTTCCGCGCCGGCGCGGCAGTGATTTTGCTGGGCGGCTTGCTGGTGTATTTTGGCGCGCAGGAATCCACTGCAAGCGCCGAGGAATTGACGGATGACAGGGTGAATATCCGGGCCATGCTGACATCCGGGACCTTCCTGTTTGCCATCATCACGCTGTTCGCCGTCCGCTTCGCCAACACCATCATTATGCCATCCTTCCCCTTGATTATCCGGGAAATATTAACCTCGACCGCGCGGCTTAACAGCGTCACGGGCATGATCATGGCCTGCGCCGGGCTGGCGGGGGCCGTGTCCGCCGGACTGCTCGGGTATCTGGGCGATAAATACGGCCACGAGCGGATCCTGATTTTCAGCAGCCTGGGCGCCGCTGTAACCGCAGCCGCGCATGCGCTGGCGGGCAGCATCCCTTGGCTGGCCGGCATCCACCTGTCCTTCGGCATGATGATTGCCGGCATCCTGCCGTCCATCAACAGCATCATCCAGCGCTCCACCGATCAGCGCCATATCGGTAAAGCCTACGGACTTTCCTCATCCATCAGCATGCTGGGGCTGGCGCTGGGGCCGCTGGCCGGCGGATACCTGGCCCGGGGATGCGGCATCCGCACGCCCTTCCTGGCCGCCGGCGTCTGCCAGATACTGGTTACCTTGATTGCGCTGCAGTGGTTTGCCAAACGCCGCAACGAAATCTTGCGCGCCTGAGGGCGCCGGCCCGAACGCCTACAACCGGATGGTCAGGCCGTCATGCGGGATGAAAATGCCCGGCGGCAAGCGCCGGCGGACCCGGTGATAGTCCAGGTCGTGCCCCATGTGGGTAATGTAGGCCCGGCGCGGGCGCAGCGCCTGCAACAAGGCAATACTCTCGTCCAGACTCAAGTGCGTGGGATGCGGCGTGCGTTTCAGCGCGTCCATCACGAGAATATCCAATCCGCGCAAGGCCGCCTGCGCGGCGGCAGGCATGGTATGGCAGTCCGGAACGTATCCGATCCGCAGGCCTTCGGACGCCAGGCGGTAGCCATAGGTGGCGATTCCGGCGTGTTCCACGGGCAAAGGAGTCACCCGCACCGCGCCGATGCGGAACGGCGCGGCGCATTCCGTGAAAACAACCCGGGGATACGAAAGCCCGGGCAGCGCGCGCTTATGCACGTAAGGGAAAAACCGGTTTAAGCTGCGGATGGTGTCCCGCGCGCCGAAAACGGGAATAGCCTGATCCTGGATATCGCAGAAGCGCCGGATATCGTCGAACCCGAACACATGGTCGGCATGGGCGTGGGTGAACAGCACGGCATCCACCCGGGGCACGCGGAAGGCCAGCACTTGTTCGCGGAAATCCGGCGGCGTATCAATGACGATATGCCGTCCGGCGGCCTTCACGTACAGGCTGGCGCGGCGGCGGCGGTTGCGCGGGTTGGCGGACCGGCACACCGGACATTTGCATCCGATGGCCGGCACGCCAATGGAAGTGCCGGTGCCCAGGAAGACGATTTTCACCGGCGTCCTCCCGGCAGGATTATTTGGTCACCAACCCCAGCCAACCCTGGATGACCGGCGCCAGCTTGATGAACACGGGAGTAAAGACGATGCATACCATGCTCATCAGCTTGATTAGGATGTTCAGCGACGGGCCGCTGGTGTCCTTGCAGGGATCGCCGACGGTATCGCCGATCACGGCCGCGCCATGAACCGGGTTCTTCGAGCCGTCCGGCAGTTTCTTGCCGCCTAAATTCCCCTTTTCGATGAATTTCTTGGCGTTATCCCACGCGCCGCCGGAGTTGTTTAACATGGTGGCAAAAACGAACCCGGTGGCCAGCCCGCCGGCCAGCAGTCCGATCACTCCCGCCACACCCAGCACCAGGCCGGTAACAACCGGCACCACTATGGCCAGCAGTGACGGAATCATCATTTCCCGTTGAGCGCCGGCGGTGGAAATCGCCACGCAGGTGGCGTAATCCGGTTTTTCAGTGCCCTGCATAATCCCGGGCTTCTCCTGGAACTGGCGGCGCACTTCATTGACCATGGCGCCGGCGGCGCGGCCCACCGCTTTCATCGTCAGGGCGCAGAACACGAACACCATCATGCTGCCCATGAATACTCCGCACAGCACCAGCGGATTCATGAGATTAATACTGTAGGCATCCACAAAATACAGGATATCGGCGCGCGCGGTTTCGGCGGTGCTCACCACCTGCTTGCCGATTGCAAAGCCTTCCGTCCCCGAGGCATACTTGCCGATCCACATTTTCACTTCTTCCAGGCAGGCGGCCAGCAACGCCATGGCCGTCAACGCCGCGGAACCGATGGCAAAACCCTTGCCCGTCGCGGCGGTGGTATTGCCCAGGGCGTCCAGGGCGTCGGTGCGCTGCCGCACTTCCGGAGGCAGTTCCGACATTTCAGCGTTGCCGCCGGCATTGTCGGCAATCGGCCCGTAGGCGTCGGTGGCCAGCGTGATGCCCAGGGTGGAAAGCATGCCGACGGCGGCGAAGCCGATGCCGTACAGGCCCATGGTGAAGTTGCTGAATCCGCCGGCCAGCCCGAAAGCGAACAAGATGCCGATGGCAATGACCACCACCGGCGCGGCCGCCGACAGCATGCCCGTAGCCAACCCCTCGATGATCACCGTCGCCGGCCCCATCTTGGCCTGCGTGGCGATTTCCCTGGTGGGCTTGTATTCATCGGAAGTATAGTATTCCGTCGCCTGGCCGATCAGCACGCCGGCGAACAACCCGGCAATCACCGACCCGAAAATTCCCCACGTCACCACGCCTGTGGCCGCCAGCACCGCCATGGCCGCCACGATCAGCACCGAGCTGCCGAGCGTGCCCGTCAGCAGGGCGCGCAGCAGGTTCTTCTGGCTGGCGCCTTCCTTGCACCGCACCATGAACATGCCGATGATCGAAAGCACGATGCCCAGACCGGCGACCACCATGGGCGCGGTAATGTACTTGATCGCCAGGGCCGGGTCGTGCGCCTGGATGCCGACGGAGGCGCCCAGGGCGGCGGTGGCCAGGATCGAGCCGCAATAACTCTCGTACAGGTCGGCGCCCATGCCGGCCACATCGCCGACGTTGTCTCCGACGTTGTCCGCAATGGTCGCCGGGTTGCGGGGATCGTCTTCCGGAATGCCGGCCTCCACCTTGCCGACGAGGTCTGCCCCGACGTCTGCGGCTTTCGTGTAGATGCCGCCGCCGACGCGGGCGAACAGGGCCTGCGTCGAGGCGCCCATTCCAAACGTGATCATGGTCGTGGTGATCTCAACGAGCATATGTTGCGGGTCCATGCCCTTGTGAACGAGCGTCAGGCCCCAGAGGGTCAGGCCGTTCTCCATATGCTCCTTCGTGTAGACGAGCTTGTCGAGGATCAGGTACCAGATCGAGATGTCGAGCAGACCGAAGCCGACCACGACCAGACCCATGACGGCGCCGGACCGGAAGGCGACCTGTAGGCCGCTGTTGAGACTCTTACTGGCCCCCTGAGCGGTCCGGGAGGAGGCGGCTGTGGCCGTCTTCATGCCGAGGAACCCGCACAGGCCGCTGAAGAAGCCACCGGTGAGGAACGCCACGGGAACAAACGGATTCTGAATTCCCTTGTAGGCCAGGAATGCGAAAAGCGCCACGAGGACGGCGAACACCAAGGCTACGACGCTGTACTGCCGAAACAGATACGCGTAGGCTCCTTCCCTCACGTACTGGGCGATCTCGATCATCCTGTCCGTCCCCGCGGGAGCCTCTATCATCTTCTTATAGAAGTAGAAGGCAAACCCCAGAGCGCACAGGGCCGAGATTGGCGCGATCCACCAGAACAGCGTTGTACCGGATGCCGTTTCAGCATCAATGGCTCCTCCCGTGGCCTCCGCGGCACTTGCCACCGCACTGAGTGCCAAGACCGGCACCGATAACCCCAGAATCTTCTTGAGCGCACCCACTGCTAAGCTCCTTTCGAATAGAGTTCGTTTGGCTCACACGTTCGGTACAGAATCCACGCAGTGTACAGAAACAAAGTCGGTTTTCAACACTTTTTGCGCAAATGCGCGGAGAAATCACCCGTTGTCCGGCATCG
>JAXGSX010000192.1:0-6796 GCA_040775225.1 Kiritimatiellia bacterium
ACGCCCAGGGCTGGGGCGACCTGCGGGTGACGGAATGCGTGCGCGACGCCTTGACCGCGGGCGGTTTCCAGTCAGTCATCGCCTGGGTGGAGACGCCCGCCGACTTCGAACGCGCCCTCGCGGACAAACCTTGTGAAATCATCTGGTCCGCCCTGTATTACATCACGCCGCGCGCGGATATTATCGGCCTCAGCGCAGACGGCAACGCATGGGTGGCGGATCTGCTGGATGCGCGCGGCATTCCCTATATCGGCCCCAATGCGCAGGCCATGAAAACCCTGATTGACAAAGCCGCCACCCATCGCATCCTGCAGGAGCATGGCGTGCGCGTGCCAGTCAACCGGCTGGCGCGCGCCGGCGCGCCCCTGCCGGAAGTCGCCTACCCGGCTTTTGTCAAACCCTGCGCCGAATCCCGCTCGGTGGGCATCAGCGACGAGAGCGTAGTGCACAACCCGGCGGAATTGGCGCGGCGAGTGAAGTATATACACGACACATTTCAGCAGGCGGCGCTGATCGAGGAATACCTGCCGGGCCGGGAATACACGGTGCTGGTGCTGGGCAACGGCGCGCGGCAGGAATGCCTGCCCGGCGTGGTCGCAGTTGACCCAGCGCTTTACGGCAAATACCAGATTTTGCGCAGCGATATGCGCGGGGTCGGCGTCACCAAAATCAGCATTCCGGCAGAGCGCAGGGAAGAAGCGCGGCAACTGGCCCGGGAAGCCGCATCGGCCCTGGATTGTCACGACCATGTGCGGATTGACATGCGGGTGGACGCCGGCGGCAGCTTGAAGATCATTGAAGCCAACGGCATCCCCGGCCTGAAACCGCTGAAAAGCTGGAGTCCGCAGATTTATGCGCTTTACCATCCCGCTCCGGACCCGGCCGAGGGATACCGCCGCATGCTCTGCCAGATTGCCCAATCCGCCATGGAACGCCACGGCCTTGCAGGATAACGGCCCGGCGGAGCCATCCCGGCAGCCGTCACTGGGCGCCATAAATGGTGACGGTGTCCATCAAAAACTGCCCCTGCACGTCCAGGAACCCATCCATGGGATAATCCACGGCGAACCAGACCTGGTAATTGCCGGGCGGCATGGGCATGTTGACGACGGAATACGGCGGGAGGTCGAACAGCGGCCCCTGCAAGGCCGGCCGGCAGGTTGCCAGGTTATTGCCGTCAAAAACCTCCAGTTGGCCGGCGGTGTTCATGCAATACCAGACGGGCTGCGCGGAAAGGGAGCACACCACAAACCACCAATCCACCTGCGCGCCAGCGTATTGGCCCGCATTCATGGCCACGGTGATGTTCATCAACTCGCCGACGGCCAGCACCACCTCGCCGGTCCGGCCGTTGACCTGGATGGACGGCCCCAGCTTGGGCGCGGGGGGGGTGGCATCGTGCGGACCGACTTCCACCGCCAAGCCCCGCTGATTGGCGCGGGCGGCAGACAAAGGCTCCTCCGGGAAAACGAAAGTGAAACGCACAAGACAGCCGTCATCCATCGCGCCGTCGCCATCCCATTCGAATTCAAACATTCCGCCGGCATCTTCCAGCCGCATGACGACCGGTACGGCGTCCTCCTCATCCAACTCCAGTCCATCCACAAAATATCCCAATTGCGCTTTCACCGAGGCGGCGTTTTGAAGGTTGGTGATCCCCCAGGCTTCCAGTATCCGGTCCGGCAGGAAAATCTGCAGATAATTGGTAGTGCCGGCATGCCCGTCCACCACCAGGCCGATACGGTCAGCCTCATCTTCGGGCATGGAAGGCGCGACATCCAGGTAATGGGCGGTCGTGCACATCAGCGCGCCTTCGAATTCCTCCGCATCCTCCGGGTCGCCGAAAAACAGCGGCGCAAAGCCGGCATGCGCTCCCAACGGGTAGGAATAATCGCTGCGCCAGGGACTGCAACTCGCGACATCCACGGACAGGTTGCCCGCCCCGGCGGGATTGCCCGGTTCCTGCGGCGTCCAGATGAAGCGCGACAAACCGCCGAATCCCATGACGGATGTCGGGCGGGCATGCAGGTTAACATCAAACCGGAACACGGTTCCCACCGGGTAATTGGAACTGATATCGGTAAAGCCGATATCCGTCACTTCCGGCGACATCCCCGCAGTTGGTTCAAAATTGGCGTTCAGCAGGTTGCAGCCGATGGAAGCCACTTCCGTTTCATCCGTGTTGTAGCCGATGCAATGGAGTGTCACCTTGGACAAATCCAGGTTGGCCCAGACGCCGCCGGAAAAACTGTTGCTGTATTGCAGGGCATTCAACGCGCCGGAAATCGCGCGCGCCGCGCCGACCGTATGGGAGCATTCGAATTCCACCGGGGGCGCGGTGGGCGGCATATCCACGGCGGTAATATCGAAATCATACCTGCCGCGAAAATAGGGATTCCAGGACGAGGCCCAGAAATTCGTCCCCGGTTCCAGCATTTCCGGCTCCCGGTATAATTTCAGCAGTCCGCTATCAAGCGCGGCCTTCCAGAACACCACGCCGCCGCTGGACCCCGTGCCGGCCACATCGGCGGTGATTTCCACCGGGCCGGCATTGGCATCGTTAAAACCGATATCGGTTAAACTGATGGCCGCCGAAGCCGTCATGACCGCGCCCGCCCAGAACGCCGACCAGGCTGCAACTTTGCAACAGTTCATACCACCTCCGTTGAAAGATAACCAGCTTCAGATCCGGCATATATACTTTATCGCGCAATTGTCAACAATTAATTTTCGGCAGCCTCTGCCGCGCACGGATGGACAGCCAAGCAGATGCCGAACACCGTTCGGCTACTACAACGGCAGAAAACCGGATCCCGGTCTGAAGGAGCGTCACGGCTTGTCCCGTCGCAGTCTGACGAATCGTGGGTCGCGTCAGTCCCGGGATAGAGCCGCGTCGTAGCGCCGGCTGACTTCGGCCCAGTTGACCACCTTCCAGAAGGCGGCGATGTAATCCCCGCGCTTGTTCTGATATTTGAGATAGTACGCGTGTTCCCAGACATCCAGCGCCAGCAGCGGCGCGCCCTGCACGGCGGCCACATCCATCAGCGGGTTATCCTGGTTGGCGGTGGAAACAATCTCCAGTTTCCCGCCGTCCGTCAGCACCAGCCAGGTCCAGCCGCTGCCGAAAACCGCTGACGCCGCCTTGCTGAACGCTTCCTGAAAGGCTGCGATCGAACCGAATTGGGCATCCAGGGCATTTTTCAAGGCGTCCGACGGTTCGCCCGGCGCCGGCGACAGGTTCGCCCAAAACAAGTTATGATTGAAATAACCGCCGCCCATGTTGCGCACCGCGGCGGGCGCCTGGCTGATCCCGGCGAAAATCTGCGGCAGGGTCTGCCGCTCGTAATCGGTGCCGGCTATGGCCTTGAGAAAATTATCGTAGTAGGCCTTGTGATGCCGGCTGTAGTGGATTTCCATGGTCCGGGCGTCAATGTAAGGCTCCAGGGCATCGTAAGCGTAAGGCAAGGCCGGAAACTTAAAACCCGTCGGGGCATTCTCCTGCGGGCGCGCCGGTGGCGCAAATACCGCCCACAAACATGCCGCCGCAATCATCATCAATCCGCTTTTCATGGCGCCCTCCTATTTATGATCCAAGCATCCGTCCTCCAAACGCCGCCGCATGCGCCCGGCTGATGCATCTTTCTCAATCAATCTGGCACAATGCCGCTGCAATGTCAATCCCGGGGTGCGGCATTTGTCGCGATTATCATTTGACAGGCCGAAATGATTCCAATATTATTTATATTTCAGTCAGTTTAAAAAATCTTGGACTTTTGGAGGGTCGGGTTCCACCCCGACCTTTTTGTCAGAACTTTTGCAATTGCCTCATTGGCAATTTTTAACCAGTTCGGCGCAGGCCAAGTCATATGAAAATTACCGGAAAAGTCATAAAATTCGACCGGCGGTTGCTGGTTACCGGGGTCCCCCTGATTGACCGGCAGCATGCAGAGTACGCCGATTTGGTGGAAAAAATGTTTGCGATGGCATTGCGCGGCGGGGTATCGCGCCGGGAATTGTCCGGCGCCATGGATGCCGTGCTCAAATACGCCATGGAGCATTTCGACGCGGAGGAACTGGTCATGCTCGAGCATCAATACCCGGCCTACGCCGAGCATCGCGCCAAGCATAACATTTTCCGCGATCGCACGGATTTGCTTTCCGCCGGCATGGCAGACTTGACCGACATGGACACATTCATCGTCCGGCTGAGCCGGTGGCTGATCGAATGGTTCTGCGACCAGGTGCAAACCGACGACCTCAAACTGGCCGCTTTCCTCACACATTCCCGCACACGCAACTAATCCCCCGTATCCCGCCTCCGCATCCCGTTATTTTATTTCATAATTCAGGTTATCACTCGGCGGCAAACTCCGACGGCACGGCGCCCGCTTCGATTTGCAGGGCGTCAACAAACACCACCGCATCCTTGGACCAGGCAGCCAGCAACCATGCCGCCGACACCGCCACCGGCGCGCGCCGGGAGATCGCCGGGGTGGCACTGCCCGGAACACGTTTCCTGCTGGCCGCGAATCCGGCGCCGGGCGGCGGCGGGCAAGTTTATGCCATTTCCGCCGCCGGCCATCTCAGCGCCGTGGCCGGCGCCGGGGCGGACACCGGGAAAGCCCCCGCGGCCGCCAAGCCGCAGCATGCCAACCCGGCGTTGGCCGGGCAATTGCCCTTCAAATTCATGGGCGATTGGCGGAGCGACACCGCGGAATTGGAAAAGGATCCGGAGTTCTTGAAGCACAAGGCCGCCGTCCCCCAATCCATCCCGGGCCTGCTGGATTTGATGCGGGGCATGCGCATGCAAGTGACGTTGGACGGCATTCGCATGACGGTCATGGATCAAAAATCTTTTGGATTCAAGTCAAATCTTTGACGCCGCCCAATCATAAAACCGGACCACCACCGGCAGTTCCGATTGAATGCGAGGGAAACAGCCCGGCGCAGGCATTCACCAGCCGCCCGGTCAAGTTGAAATCCGAGGCGCCGGGCCACGGATCCAACCAAAAGGCGAGGTCCACATCGCTGTCCTTCCGGTAACGCCCGCCGACACGTGAGCCAAAGAGAAACACCAGCCGGATATCTTTATGCTGCCGGAAACGCCCCTCTATTTCCGCCGCATCCAGGGATAAAGCGTCCGCCGGCCCGCGCTGGCTAACCGCAGTGTTCATAGCCAAGCCTCCCTCAAGGCGGGCCGTACACCCGCGATCCCCACCCCGACGCCACCACCGCTCAACATCAAGTTACAAAACATAACGCAGTCGCATATGTTTTTATGCTATCTCAAGACGGCAACCGCGTCAACGTTTATCGCGGCACGTATCGCGACTTTATGCCGCGGTGGAGACTGCCGCCGAGCCATCGGACATCATCTGACGCTGAACAGCGCTCCTTGGCGGGTCTCTTCGTAGGCGCCGATGTCCACGCGCCGGAAAAACCGGTCAATCCGCGTATAACCGTCCAAATCCCGCGCCCCTTCCATCCAGGCGGCATTGAGGCCCGCATTCAGGCAGGGCGAGTCCGGCAGGAGCCGGTAATTGCCGCCTGCCCGGTCAATCAATTCGGGATTGACATCAATGTTATCCGCTCCGGAAAGCGTGCCAATCGGCGCCGTACAGCAATTGCTGAAAGTGCATGATGCAACACTGTTATACCAATTGGAAATATTAGAGCCGCCTTGATTAAAATAAACAATGGAATTAACGACACTCCCCGTGCCGGCATTCGAAAAAAGGATGCCGCCGCCCGTTCCGCTGCCCGCCGAATTGGAGACCACAGTGCAGTTTTCGAGTGCAATTTGATAACTTGCGTTACCGCGCCAATACAACCCGCCGCCGTTATTTCCGCCCCAGGTGCTGTTATTGGCAACCAGGGTATTCCGCAAAGAAACATTTGGCACCGTATAAAGAAAAAATCCGCCGCCCCCCCCACGCCCATGATTGCCTATAATCCGGCACCGGTCCAACTCAACCCACCCGTTATACCAGGTCAACGCGCCGCCTTTGTTCTGGGAATAATTATCGGATATCAGGCAATCAATCAGACGCACGCCAGCGCCTGAGGCAGTGTAACAACTGAGCCCCCCGCCGGCATAGTTGGCTGAAGCAGTGTAATTGCTGGCAATCGTGGTGTTGCGCACTTCCAATTCGCCGTTCCGGACGCGGATACCGCCGCCGCCATTGGAAGCGCTGTTGCCGTAAATCCAGCAATCTTCCACGTGGCAAACGCCCGCCGCACTGATTCCGCCGCCACCATCATAATACACATCAACTGTGGATGTGGACACGTTGTCAGTAATCCGGCAGTTGGAAACCAACCCGCCACTAGAAAGGTAAATGCCGCCGCCATTGCCGGCCCGGCCGTTTTGGATGGTGAAATCCTTTAACCTGGCATTGCTGTGGGTCATAGTGACACAGCGCACCGCCTGGCCGCCGTCAATCGCGGTCACGAACGGCCCGTTGAGCGACTGCACCGTCAGGTCGCCGAATGCAATGGGCTCATTTACGAGGTAAGTGCCGTTGGAGACGAGGACGACATCGCCCGCACCGGCCTGGGCGATGGCATTGCTGATGGTCAGGAAAGGTTCCGCCCAACTCGTTCCGGAATGGCCCTCATCCGCGCCGTTGGTGGCCACATGCCAGGTGCTCAGGCCCGGCGCGCGCGGCACTACCCACAGCAGCGCGGCCAGCAGTCCGGCCATCATCAAGGAACTTCTGGATTTCATGGTTTACCTCGCATGGTTTGGTTGATTTACGGATTCATCCGCAGAGCAAACATCGAAACTAACATTTTG
>JAXGSX010000193.1:0-6785 GCA_040775225.1 Kiritimatiellia bacterium
CAACAGGCACAACTGCATGGGGAACCCCTGGTATTGACACAGTGGCATACGAGCGTATGCCTGCCCAAACGCAGCCGGCAGCGCATGGTCCAGCCGGATGGCGGGGGCAGGTAAATGCGCACCGCGCCGCCTTCCAGGCATTCCGCCCGCACGCGTCCGGCGCCGGTAGCCAGCGCCAGGCTTTTGCCGGTTAATCCCAGGTCCGCCGCCAGGCGCGCGGCGCAGCGCGCTCCATTGCCGCACATGGAGGCTTCCTGCCCGTCCGGATTGAAAAACCGCATGCGCAAATCGGCGGACCGCGCATGCGGCCCGGCGGGTTGCAACAGGATTAAACCTTCGCTGCCAATCCCGTCGGGCCGGCGGCACAAATTCCGGATGCCGGCGCCGGCGGCGACGGGGAACTTTTGTTCCAAGTCCGGAATGACGATGAAGTCATTGCCGGCGCCGTGCATTTTCCAGAATTTAAACACCGCCATATCACATGGAGAGGATCGTTTCTTTGGCGATTTTCGCCACACGGAACTTGACCACCTTCTTGGCAGGGATGTCAATTATCTCCCCGGTGGCCGGATTGCGTCCCTTGCGCGCGTTCCGTTCCGCCATGACCAATTTCCCCAGGCCGGGAATGGTAAACCCGTCGCGCGCTCCCTTGTAGGCCATGCTGACCAATGCTTCCAAAGCAGCGGCGGCATCTTTTTTGGCAATTCCAGCCGCCTCGGCCATACCGGCAATAATCTCACTTTTCGTATGTGATTTTGCCATACCTACCTGCTCCTTTGCTGGGATCAAACCGCCCGGCGGACGGCTTGATCCAATTTTCCCCATGGCGGAACACATCCCGCGCCGGCGTTTCTTTTCCTGCCGGCCCGTTTCCGAAACCGGGGCGGTTTCGAAACCTTCATTCATACGCTGACAAAAACAAGCCGGCAATGCAAGCAATAATTGTAAGCGGCGGTTCAGAGGTTCAGAGAAGTCTGTTTTGTTGGGGTTCCGGACTCCATGCCAACCAACAGGGGACGGCTCAGCACAGCTTCGCCCTCCAATAAGATTTCACACATCCGTTTTATTCCACGGGAGGGCGAAGCTGTGCTGAGCCTTGCCGGCGTTGTATGCACAAGCAGCCGTCTAAGACTGCCGGGGCCCTGAATTTAAATCAACTTTTTTGACTTACCCCCATGGCAAGCTAGGGATCCAGATTTTCCAACCGCAGCGTATCCAGGTTGATCCGCCGGTAAAAACAATTGCGCGGCCGGCCGGCGCGGTTGCGCGTGTGGCAAATGCCGCCGCGGCGCGGCCGGACGCGGTACAGCAGCGAATTCTGCTCGCAATTGACAAATGCTTCGACCAGGTCGAAAGTTTCGCCGGACGTCTTGCCTTTTTCCCACAAGGCGTTGCGCGAGGTGCTCCAGAGAATCAGACGGCGTTCACGCAAGGCCAGGCGGAAGGCCTGTTCGTTGGTATAGGCTACCAGGATCACCGCCTGCGTATCGGCATCCTGCACCGCTACCGGCAACACGTCCGGACTGCCGGCCGCCGCCTTGGCCAATTTGTGAAAATCCAATGAAAGCTCCGCGCCTTCTTCCAGCAAATTCATCTCCCACCCCTATTCGGCAAGACCCGGCATGAATTGGTCTATTGTTTCCCGGCGGCCTGGATCAATCTTGACAATTTCCGCGATCAAAGTTTCCGCCGGCTTGAAGGCGCCGCTTTCATAGCAAAGCAAAGCCGCGGCCAGCATCAGGTCCGCCCGTTCGGCATCGGGCAGCCTGAGTGTCTTCAAGTAATAAATCACGATGTTCAACATCTGCTGAACACTGACCTGCTCCCATTTGATGTTGATCGTCACATCCCGTCCCAGCGCAACTGTCAACCCGGCGGCGTCGGCGCCGACAATGTCGCGCGCGCCGCCGGTGGTGCTCCAACCCTGGGGATAAGGCGTTTTCCTGATAATCTCGATCAAACGGGCCATCAATCCGTCCAATTGCCGGTAAGCATCAATCACGTTCTGGCAATATTCCTTGGTTTCGGGCAGCGTCAGGGCGGCCTGCGTCTTCTCCATGGCCTGCGCTGCGGCCTGGAACTGGCGCCGGGCCACCAGGGCGGCATTATCGCCGCGGGCGGCCTCAGCCGCGTCATATTCCTGCTGCAAGATAATCGGGCGGCGTTTTTCCGCTTCGCGCGCTTCCTCCTCGGCTTTCTTTTTGGCTTCCAATTCCGCGCGCCGGCGGGCTTCCGCCTCCGCGGCGCGCTGCCGGGCCTGACGTTCCGCCGTCTGCAAACGACTGTGGTACTTGCCCATTTCCTTGACTTGCTGCTGGACCGTCTCCCATGGAATATCAATCATCTGGTAGATCAGCGCCAGTTGATCGGCTATATCTTCCAACTGGGCGGAGCAGGCTTCGGCTTCGTCCGGATTGATGGACCCGGGCGCGGATTTCGCAATCTCATCTTTTTTAGGCAAATCCTGCTGGCGGATAAAAGCCATGGCGAAAAGATCTTCCGCTTCGTTGAACTGTTCCTGGTAACGATCCATGGCCATCACCGCCAGCGTAGCCGAAGGATGACGGTCCATGATGACCGGCGCCTGAGTCCAAATTTTCTGATCCAGTTCCGCCATCTCGCCGGCATTGCGGGCAATATGCTGCATCAGCGCGCCAATGCGTTCCCATGCGGCTTCGCCTTCCTGCACCGCTGCTTCCAGGCGTTGCTTCGCAGCCAACTCTTCCGCCAGGCGGGCCTGTTTTTTCTGGTGCCAGATCCAGCCGGACGCGCCGCCGGCCAGAAGGATCAAGGCCGCCGCCGCCGCGCCCGCGATTTTGATGAATTTGCGGAAATCGCGCTGGCCGGACGCCGGAAGCACGGAGGACATGGTTTTCATGACGCCCGACTTGCTTCCCTTGTTTTTCTTGAGCGGGATCCGCGCGGCCTTGTGCGCCGCGCGCATGTCCAGCAAAAGCGCGGGATAGGATGGATAACGCATGGAAGGGTCCGGCTCCAGCATGCGCGCGACCAGCGCCACGGTCTCGGGATGAATATCGTCGCGGAAATCGCGCAGGCTCGGCGCCGGATTGTTCAGCCGCGCCAGGACTACATCCGTCGGGGTGGCGCCGTCAAACGGCGGCTGGCCGGCCAGGGCGTGGAACAAAGTGGCGCCCAGGCTGTAAATATCCGACCGGAAATCAACTTTCTTGCCCCGCGCCTTTTCGGGAGCAATGTAGTAGGGAGTGCCCCAAATCTGGCCGCCCTGCTGCTGCTGGCCGATGAAACTTGCCAAACCGAAATCCACCACCTTGGCTTCGCCGCTCTGGCCGAACAGGATATTGGCCGGCTTGATGTCGCTGTGGATCAAGCCCACATCGCTGGCCGCCTTCAGCCCTTCGGTCACTTCGAGATGAATATCAAGCGCGCGATCTTCCGGCATCTGCTGGCCGCCGGCGATCATCTCGTCCAGCCGGCCGCCGGCCACCAGTTCCATCACGATATAAGGCTGGCCCTTGACCTGGCCGAAGGAATATATCTGAACCACGTTCCGGTGATTCAGCGCCGCCGCCGCCTGGGCTTCATGCTTGAATGACTGGACAAATTCGGCATCATCGCCCAGCGATTTTTTCATGACCTTCAAGGCCACCTGCCGGCCCAACTCCTTGTCCACGGCATGGTAGATTACCCCCATGCCGCCGGACCCCAGTTTGTTGATCAGCAGGAAACCGCCGAATTGCGCCGGCACAATCTGCCGCGTTCCGCACTCGGGGCAATTGATCTCCGAAAAAGACGGCAAATGGGAGACATCCAGGGTTTTCTGGCAACCGGCGCAGCTCAGGCGTGAAACCCGATCCGCTTCTATTCCAACGGAGCCTTCCTTGCTCACAATGCACGCCTCATTTCACCCGGCACGCCAAAATTGCCGCCCGCCTTTGCGGCTGGCGCAATTTTTAATTTGCATAATTAATTGGAATGATATACTACCCCCCTGGAAATATCAATGCTTGAATTGCGTGTTTTTTGGGCCGGCTTAAATCCCGCCGGCATGGCGCCGCCGGGATGGGCTCAGTCCCGTCATGGGCGAGGCCGGGCAAACATTTATGCATCCAATCTGTTTTTACATCGGCTCCCGGCCGATTTACTGGTACGGCGTGATGATGGCCGCCGCCTTTCTGGCCGCCATCGCGCATTGGGCCTGGCTGGCCCGGCGCGCCGCCCGCCCGGCGGCATACGGCTACGACCTGGCTTTCTGGCTGATGTTAGCGGGTATCATCGGCGCCCGCGTCAATTACATTCTGGCCAACCCGGCCGACTTCCGCGCCGCGCCATGGACCGTGCTGCGGATTGATCAGGGAGGTTTGATTTACTACGGCGGCTTCGTCGGCGCGGCGCTGGCCGCCGTTATGTTCGCCCGCATACGCCGCGAACGCCTCTGGTGGCTGGCCGACTTCGCCATCACCGCCATCCCGCTGGGCCACTTCTTCGGGCGCATCGGATGTTTTCTCAACGGCTGCTGTTACGGCGCGCCGGGCGCCGCGCCCTGGTGCTTCCCGCTGAACGGCACGCCGCGGCACCCGGTGCAATTGTACGAGGCCGCATGGAACCTGGCAGTGTACCTGGCGTTGACCCGGCTGTTTCTGCGCCGCCGGACCGATGGGGCGGTATTTGCGTCCTACCTGGTGCTTTACCCCGCCGGACGATTCCTGCTGGAATTCTGGCGGGGCGATCCGCGCCAGATGTGGTGGAACCTGACTATCGCCCAATGGTTCAGTCTGGCGCTGATCGCAGCCGGCGCGGCACTGGGCTGCTGGTTCCGTCTGCATTCCCGGAAACCGGCCGGCGCATGAAGCGCGGTCCGGCGGCCGGCCAGGCCGCTCCCAACCTTAAACAAGGAAGCAAATGCATACAGTCAAATTAACGGCCGGCCAACTCCGGCGCCGGCTGGCGGTCATGGCAATCTTGATGGTTATCGTTCCGGCCGTCATGGTCCCGGTTTCCATCCTCGGTTTGCGCGGCTTGCTGAACGATAAACTGGCCCAGCCCGCCGAAAAAAAATTGCAGCAGATGGAAGCCCCGCACTTCCAGCGCCAGGGCATACGCACGGTGGAACAATACGACGATTACTGGAAGGCCGCTTTCGGACGGCGCCCCACCCTGCAGGATCATGCGGCTTTTTACACGCCGCTCCTGCTGCTCGGCATCCTCCTGGCCGGCGCCTGGTTTTTTAAACGCTGGGCCCTGCTGGGCGGCATGGCGTTTGCCGGCTTCCGCATTCTGTGGCATGCGGCCTTGGCCTTCCTGGCCGGCTCCCGCGCCGGCCTGCCGGTCGTCAGCATGGTGCTGATCGTGCTGTATGGATACCTTTTCTGCCTGCTGCTGCAAATGCTGGAGGCCATATATCCCTTGCCGTTCCGGCGCAAGCGATTTTGCCCGCTGCCGGAGCAGCCGGCCGGATGAAACACGCGCGGTCATTGAAAAATTCCGGCGGCCGGCCGGGCCGGGGTTAAAGCCCCGGCAGAGGCGGACGCGATGGACGCGTCCTGCCCATTCAACAATCATGGCAGGCCTTGCCTATGCCCGGACCATTGTATACCCGCCCCGCCGGCTTGCATGGCGGCGCCGACTTGCATTTCATCGCCGGGGAAGACTCGGCGGAACGCCTCGATGTCTGGCTGGCGGCGCGCCTGCCCGGCCTGTCCCGCGCGCGCCTCCAGGCGCTGATCCGCGCCGGCAATATTACCGTTGACGGCCGGACGTCGAACGGGCATCGCCGGTTGAAAGCGGGCCAATGCGTCCGGGTCGGCATTCCGGCGCCGCAGCCGGCCAAACCCGCCGCGCAGGATATCCCGCTGGACATCGTCTACCAGGACGCCGACATCATCGTCGTCAACAAGCCCGCCGGCATGGTGGTGCACCCGGCGCCCGGCCATGCATGCGACACCCTGGTCAACGCCCTGCTGCACCATTGCCCCGACCTCGCCGGCATCGGCGGCGAATTGCGCCCGGGGATTGTCCATCGCCTCGACCGCGATACCAGCGGTCTGCTGGTGGCCGCCAAGCATGAAACCGCCCTGCGCGGACTGGCCGACCAATTCAAAAAACGGCAGGTCCGCAAGGAATACCTGGCGTTGGTGAAAGGCGCGCCGCCAATGGCAGGATCCATCAACGCCGCCCTCGGCCGACATCCCGTGCAGCGCAAAAAAATGGCTCTATCCGAACGCGGCCGCGCCGCGCTGACTTCCTTCCAATGCCTGGCATTTTACTCCCAGGCCGCCCTGGTCAGGCTGCGCATCCTCACCGGCCGCACCCATCAGATCCGCGTGCATATGGCGCACCTGGGCCACCCCGTGCTGGGCGATGAGGTTTATGGCCGGCAACGCGCCGGCCGGCCGGCCGCGCCGCGTCAGATGCTGCACGCCGCGCGGCTGGAATTCCGGCACCCGGCCGACGGACACCCCATGACGTTTACCGCGCCGTTGCCGGAAGACATGCGCGCCATGATCCAACGCCTGAAAAAAGAAAACTCCCATGCTGCACCGTAAGATCAACACCGCGCTGCTGTCACACAAGCTCTGCCGGTCCGGCGCGCATATCCTGGCCGCCGTTTCCGGCGGCGCCGACTCCATCGCCATGCTGCACCTGCTGCATTCCCTGGCGCCGGAGCTGCGCCTGCGCCTGACCGTCGCGCACCTCCACCATGGGCTCCGGGGCGCGGAGGCCGATGCCGACGCCGCCTTTGTCAGCGCCGCCGCCCGGCGCCTGGGGCATACCTGCGTTGTCGCGCGGGCCGACATCCGGCGGCA
>JAXGSX010000194.1:0-6769 GCA_040775225.1 Kiritimatiellia bacterium
ATCCCGTTTGCAGGCATTATCTTGTGTAACCATCTGGGTGATCTCCGTGTAGTTTGGGCGTTTTTGATCTCAACCAATACTACCGCGGTCCCCAGATGGCCTTCCAGCTTTATTTCATGTTTTTCGTGCAAAATTCGGGTATAAGCTCGAATAAAAATCAAAACAAGGCAACCCCGCGGAAATAAGCAAATGACCAATTCAACCATCTTTACCTTGCTGGCCGCCCTGGCAATCCTGGGCGCGCCGGCCCTGGGCGAGGAACCCGCCATGACGAACACCGATCAGGTCTTGCACGTGAAAAAATCCGGCCCATCCCTGGTGCTGCGCAGCCGGTTTGCGCCGGGCCGCGACCTGGCGCTGACAGTCGGTTTGGGATCCAACCGCCAGATAAATTTCCAGCAGGCATTCTGGCTGGATGTCGGCGCGGAATTGGACCTGACCGAGGTCCGGCGCGGCACGCTGCTGCACGGGTGCGGCGACGACAGCACGCCCTGGAACATCAACGGCACCTATATCGGCGGCAACCATGGCTGCTCGGATGTGGTGGAAATCGAGCAGCCGGCGCACGGCTGCTCCGTCGCGGACCTGGGCGGCGCCTGGCGCGATGGCGCCGGCAACGAGTTTTTCCTGCTGAGCATTCCCACGCCGGACACCCTCTGGTTCCTGGGAGCGAATGCCGGGGCCGGCGGACTCTGGAAATTCAACACGAAAATCGCCGGGGCCGCCCTGACCAATGCCGCCGCCGGCACAACGCTGACCTGGAAGGACTGCCGCCGGGCGCAACTGCGCCCCGCCTGCCGCATCCGCCGCCAGGAATATCTGCTCAACGGCCGGACGCCTCTGCCTGAAAATCGCTGGACCGGCTGCGCCTTCCTCGAAATTGCCGAGGAATACGATATTATCAATCCCGGCGCCTTGCTGGACGATATCCGCGCCCATCCCGGCCGGGCGCGCGATTGGACCGCGCCGCACCTGGAAGGCGTCATCGCCAACCGGATCATTTACCGATTTTACCCCGGGGGCGCCACCGTGGTCCGGCACGTCAGCCGCGCCCTGCAGGAATTCCAAATGGGATACATGGGATTCGTGCAATCGTCAAAATTGCACCAGGGCCGGTTCGATGCGCATGAGTACTACATTCCCAAGACCCGCCCGTTCACCCTGGGGGGCGTCGCCTATGACTTCCAAGCCATCCAGGACTATTCCCAAAAAATTCCCCAAGCCTTGCATTTCGGCGCCGCCTACGGCAACCTGGCGGACACGAACGATCCGCCCAACCGGTTTATCCAGTTCCTGGGAACTCGCGCCGGCGGTGGCACGATCCGCCAGTTCGGTTACGCGCTGGGCTATTCACCGATCAACGGGTTAACCCGCCGCGGCGAACGCGCGCGCCATGCAAAAACGGCAATAACTTTATACACCACCAGCAAATCCTATCCCCACGCCGTGGACCGCCAATTCGGCGAAATCATCCCCGCCGGCACGGAATTTGACTGCACCGCCTACCGCCAGTATTTCGATCCGGCGGCCTTCCCGAACGCCACCTGCGTCTATTGGCACCCGGACGGCGACGCAATCATGCTTTACATTGATTACCACCGGGCGGCGGCCCGGGACGTGCTGCGCCTGCCGGACTCTTTGACCGGCAAGCGGCTGGAAATTGTTGAAAAAACGCCATCCTTGATCCTGCATACGGTCGGAGCCGTTCCCAAAGACGGACTGGTGGTTTCCGTGCCGGATGCCGGCGGCCGCCTGGCCGCGCGGCTGTCCGATTAAACCGGCGCCGGCCGCCCGGCAATGGTTTGACGGATGCGGCCCGACCGGTTCGAGATGCTGCACGCCATGGATTTGACCGTCATGATTCCCGAGCAACTGACATTACGCGGCACAACCTTTCCATCGGCATTGATCTGCGCGCCTATGGTCGGCATTACACATTGCGCTTTCCGCCGCCTGCTGGCGGAATTCGGGGGGTACGGCGCCCTCTTCACCGAAATGCTTTCCGCGCCGGCCTTGCTCCACGAAAGTCCGACTTATTCCACTTTCATCCGCAAGAGTACGGCGGAAGGGCCGGTCTTTTATCAATTGCTGCTGAACGGCAGCGAGGACTTGCCGGCGGTGCTCGACAAGGCCGCCGCCTGCGGGCCGGCGGGCATTGATCTCAATTGCGGCTGCGGCGCCCCGGATGCCCGGCATATCGGCGGCGGCACGGCCCTGTTTGACGATCCGCCGCGCCTGCGCTCCATCCTTGGCGGCCTGCGCCGCCATTACGCCGGCTTGCTGACGGTTAAAATCCGGCTGGGGCAGCCTCGGCCGGACTGGCGGGAGCGCTTCCGCGATGCGCTGAAACTTTTCGAAGAAGCCGGCGCGGACGCAGTCATCCTGCACCCGCGCTTTTCCGACGAGAAATTAAAACGCGCCGCCCGGCACGAGTTGTTCCCCTGGGCCGCCGGGCAGACCCGCCTGCCCCTGATTGCCAACGGCGATATCACCGGCCCCGACACCATTGCCCACCATCCGGAATATTTCACGGGCGTGGCCGGCATCATGCTCGGCCGCATGGCGGCGGCGCGGCCGTGGATTTTTCATGCCTGGCGCAACCCGGGCTATATGCCGGATTATGCCGCGGTCTGGTCGCGTTTATACGAGTACATCATGGAGGATTTTCTGCCGGGCCGCGCCTTGTCGCGCCTGAAAATTTTCACAGCCTATTACGCCCGGAATTTCCTGTTCGGTCATACGCTCTTCGCCGCCGCGCGCGGCGCCCGGACCGAAACCGCATTGCGCGAACGCGCCCTGCTGTTTCTGACCAACCGCCCGACGGTCGTCAACCAGCCATCATTGTCCGGCATCTGAACCCGTGCCGGAGCCGCCGCGGCCGCCCGCGTTCATTCCAGGCGTTCCGTCGCGGGAATTTTCAGGTACACAACGGCGCAATGCCGCCGGAAATCCGCGGCGGGCGCCGGCGCCGGCTGCCGGAACGCGCCATTCCAGACCATGAACAGACCCGCTCCGGTTGCGTCCATGGCCAGCGCGCAGGAGCCGGAGGGAATGTATCCGTACCTGGCATAATAATACGGATATAGAAACGCCAGAACCTTGCGCGCGCCGGTGCGGGTGTCGTATTGGATCACCGGCGAGCCTTCCTGAAAAGACATTGCGCTGTAATACAGAGATCGACCGCCGGGGCTGCGCGTCAGCGCGGGCGCGGAGCTGCCCGCGCCGACGCCGCCCGGCCAATGCAATCCCCGCGCCGCGATTGCCCGGCGCGCGGGATCGAACGTAAACAACACTCCCGATGCCGTGCTGCCCCAGTACAGGCCGTCCGGGCCCCGCGCGCGGGTATGGCCCGCCAGGGGATCGCATGTCCCGGCTGCCGGATTGGACGGCATGTGACAATCGAGCAGGGTAAATTTCTTCGCGGCGGCGTCATAACAAATCATGCGCCGCCGCGGATCGCCGGGATCGTCATTGGAAGTGAACACACAACCGGAATCCGCATCCACCAGCATGGCGCGATGGTTCCAGCGCATGCCGTCCGGCAGGAATCCCGCCCATTCCGCGCGCTGCCGGCGAATGTTCCATGCCAGGAATTCGCCGCGGTCACCGGCGGCATACAGCATGCCACGCCCGGCATCCAATCCATTGACCGCCCAGGCGGCGCGCGGCAGCGGCACGCCGTAATCCACAAACAGGTTGTCCGCCGGGTCGTAACTGACGATGCGGCCGCCTGCCCATTCCGCGTCAAAATCGGCGGCGGACGGCTCGGATCGCGCGGGCCGGCCGGTGCAGAACCAGATATGCGGACGCGGTAAATCCGGACCGCGATACCAGCTTAACCAACCCGGCGCCATGCCCTCGCCGGAATCGCCGGCGCCGCGCCCGGTGGAATAATTGAACTCGGCCGGGCATGCCAACCGCCGGGCCCGCGGATCGTAAGCCGCCAGGTACAGATGCGCGCCGCGGAAACCATGATCGCCCACGGCCGCATAAAATAGTTGGGATGCCGGATCATACAGCGACTGGCAGTAATTGCCCCACCAGCCGGTATGGTATTGGTTATGATAGACGCGCGGCCAGCGCGGGGCGGCCGGGACCACGGCAAACGCAATCTCCGGCGGGGTGCGCGCCAGGGCAAAATCGCGGCCGGCGGCTTCCGCCAGATGCGCCGGCACGGCAAGCATGTCCGGCGCGCAATCCGTCACCACCCGCCCGGAATACAGCAGCCGGTGGACATCCAGGCTTTCCGCCACCGCCTTGCGGGACAGGGCTTCCACGCAGGGTTGCTCGGGCGAGGCCGGCGGTGTGCTTCCGGCATAAACCGCGCCGAAAGCGCCCACCCGGCCGCCGGGCTGCAGGTCGGGACCGGGCTGGTCCGGCGACAGCATCCGGCAGCCGGCGCCGATCAGGCACGCTGCCGCGAGCCATGCCCACAGTGGATTCAACCATTGGCGCATATTACCAGCCGCTTCATTACAGCCGCTTCATTAATTCCGGGGATTGGCGCGCCGCATGGCGCGGCGGATTTCGTCCTGGATGTCAGGCATGCTGTGCAGCGGGGCGTCCGGCTCGGCTACCGGCGCCACCGCACCGCGGTGGCTGTCCCAATCCACCGCGCCGTACCGCGCGGGCGCCTGGCCAGAAGCGCCGCCGCGCAAATAAACCTCGTAAACATCACCCTGGCTGTAATGCCAGAATTCAAAGGGATAGGCCGCAAAACCATGCCGATCCATGATGTCCGTGATCGCCTGGCGGTTGCGGCGGGCCGCCGCGCCGGCAAACGGCGAGGCCATCGGCGTCAATTCGGACATTTCCAGGTAAGGTCCGCCGCGGTCCACTTCGGCGCCCGTATCCATCTGCAGCACAGAAATATCCACCGCGCTGCCGGACATGTGCGTCCCGATTTTCGGCCGGGTGGCGACCAGCGCCGTCACCCGGCGGAGCATCAGCTCGGGGTCGGGCGCGCCGCCGCCCAGTTCCCAGACCGTTTTGCGGTAAATGGCGTCGAAAATCGCCGGAATATGCACCAGCGCGCGCTGCATGGCCGTCGAGCGATATCCATCCTCGATCCGTAATATCCAACCGCGGCGGCTCATTTCCTCCGCGGCGGCCAGCAGGCGCGGGACCAGGCCGGCGCGCAGCCGGAAAATCCGCGCCAATCCCGGCGCCAGCGGCGTCTGTGAAAATTCCAGCCGCACCCCGGCCGCCGCCGCTGCCGCGCGCAAATCTTCCAGCGGCTCCAGGCAATCCTGCACGGGCAACGTCCGACAGACTTCCATCATAGCCATGGCCGCTTCCATCTGATCCCGCCAGTAAGCGCGCGCATCCGGCGCGCCGGCGCGCGCCCTACCGCCGGTATTCTGTTGTGTTGGCATAGCTCCTCGTTATTATACAAATTTCTGATTGTAACATAATGCAACGATGGTATATTTTAAAAATTCATTGTCAATGCAATCCTTGGGCGCCGTCTTGAACTACCTTCCTTTATTTTGGCCGCCGGGCTGCCGGAGTTGGCGTCCTGCGTTTTTATGCGTTGCTTTGATGATGGCATCCCTGCTGGCCGCAGGCTGCCGGCCGGCGCCCGCTCCCCGCGCGCGGCCGGGGCTCGATCCGGACATCCTGGATGGCGCGCGCGCATTCGCCGAAACGGAGCGTTTTGTCGCCCTGGGTCCGCGCGTCTCCGGCACGGCCGGCGGGGAAAAAGCCGCCTTGTACCTGCGGCAGCGTTTGCAAGAGATGGGCATTGAAGCGGAATTGGACGCCTTCCGCGACCCGGCGCCCGGGGGCCCGGTCGTCTTCCGCAACGTGCTGGGACGCATTCCCGGCGCGGGATCTAACTGGGTGGTGCTGGCTTCGCATTACGACACCAAGCACGGCATCGCCCCGGACTTCGCCGGCGCCAACGATTCCGGGTCCAGCACGGGACTGCTCCTGGAACTGGGCCGGCAACTGCGGCGGGGATGCCAACCGCCGTTGGAACGCCAACCGCCCTCCGCGCCGGCTTGCCCGGCCAATATCCTGCTGGCATTCCTGGACGGCGAGGAATGCCGGGTGCAATACGGCAAACACGACGGGCTGCACGGCAGCCGCCGCCTGGCGCAAACCTTGCTCAAAGACGGCCGGGCCAAGTCAACTATCGCGGTGATCGTAATTGACATGATCGGCGACCGCGACCTGACGCTGACCATGCCGCGCAATGTCACTCCCGCACTGGCCATGGCAGCCATGCGCGCCGCGGAAGCGGAAAACGCGCGCCACCTGTGCCGTCTGATGCCGACTGCCATCCTGGACGACCACCAGCCATTTCTTGACGCCGGCATTCCGGCCGTGTTATTGATTGATTTTGAATACGGCGCGGCGCCCGGCCGGAACGAACACTGGCACACGCCGACCGACACCATGGACAAACTCAGCCCGGACAGCCTGCGGACGGTTGGCCGGGTAACGCTCCGGATGCTGAACGAAATCTTTAGCGGACGATACCATGAACGCCAATGAAATGATCGAGTTAAGCGTTAAATCCTCCCTGGACGGCTCCAGCGAGCCCTGCCTGTTCGACTGCCCGGCGAACGCCGCCGGCGCGCCGCTGCTGGTGGGACTCCATACCTGGAGTTTCGACCGGTTCAACCAGGTGGATAAAATGCTGCCCTTGTGCCGGGAGCGCGGCTGGGCGCTCCTGCTGCCGGAATTCCGCGGACCGAACACCGCGTCCAACCCGCGCGCGCGGGAGGCTTGCGCCTCGCGCCTGGCGCGGCAGGATGTGCTGGAC
>JAXGSX010000195.1:0-6764 GCA_040775225.1 Kiritimatiellia bacterium
CCTGCTGGCGCGTGCCGCCTGGATCGAAGCCGCCAAAGCCAAAGCCGTGTCCATCACTCCCGAACATATCCAACCGGCGCTCCGGCTTGTCCCAACCGCCCGGGACATGATCGCCGGTCAAAAATAACCACCCCGATAACAGAAAAGACAAAAAGGGCGCCGGTGGCAACCGGCGCCCTTTCTGTGTCCACGGCCAATCGTGTCATTCCCCACGGCCAATTGTGTCCGCTACCCCTGATTCAGCACGAAATAATTTGGCGGAAATACCACGGCAGAATGTGGCGCGCCACAGGAACATCCAAGCTGGCTTATGCCTGCGGGCACATGGGACAGATGCTCTCGCCCGTACATGTCTGCCTGGTGGTCACCAACGAACATTTTAACAGCAATCTGTTCCACAGTCTGCGGGGGATTCTCGCTCCGGTCGCGGCAGTCATCGCCACGGCCGTAACGCTGCATTGCATCTTGTTGCATTGGAGGTGAGCCGGAATCCGCAGCGCGCAGACGCGGATGCATGGCAACAGGACCGCCTCCCCGGACTGAAATTTCTGGCGGCCTCCGCAGGCGGGCAGGCGTGGCGCGGACATCGGGGCCGGCCGGCGTCACAGCCCGTTCGACAAGCTCAGGGCTATGCCGGACACAGCCGGACAACCCTCCCTGTTTTACTGGAAGTTCGCACGGCATCGAGGATTCTGGTCAGATTCAACGCGCTTTCCGCCGTGACCGGGAAGGGGGTCTGCCCCCGGATGGCACGGGCAATTGCGGGATAAATGGCGTAAGGATCGCCATAGCGGTTGCTCATGGTGATGCGGCGCCCGCCGCTCAGTTCCTCCCGGGCGGTGGTCACTTCCGGCTTATTGCCGTAACTGGCGGCATTCATGTCCGCCGGATATTTGAACCGGTGGATTTCCAACGATGTTTCCTTCACGAAAATCGTGCCGTGGTCGCCCTGCACCACCCAGTTCGGCAGTCGGTCAACCCCGATGGAATATTCACAGACCAGGATGGCGCCGGACTCCATGGTCAAAACCGCCAGAAAATTGTCTTCCACATCGCCGGGATTGATCACCTGCCGCAATTGCCCGTAAACGGTTTGCACTTTCCCGCCGGCGAGCTGGACCGCCTGATCCACAATGTGCGGTCCCCAGTTCAACAGGTACCCTCCGCCGTACTTTTTCCGGGTCTGCCAGTCGAAACGGATGCCGATGCTGAACTCGCGCCGCCGCACCATGAACACTTTCCCGATCGCGCCGGACGCAACCAGTTCCCGCAAACGCGCCAGGTCGCAGCCCCAGCGCGCCGGGAGCCATGGCAGCAGCCTTTTGCCGCTCCGCTGCGCCGCCGCGATCATCCGGCGCGCCTCCCCGGCATTTACCGCCCAGGGCTTGGTCACCAGGACATTCACGCCCCCGCGCAGGCAATCGCAGGCCATTCTGCAATGCTGATCGCTCCGGGTGACGATCACCACCAGATCAAGGTCTTCGGTTTTGATCATCTTCCGATAGTCGTCGTAAAGGGCGCAGCCGAACCGGTCGCGCGCTTTTTTCTGCGCCTGCGGATCAATGTCGCACACCGCGTTGACCGAGAAATCGTTTTTCAATTCCGCCAACGGACCGGCATGCAGCGTGCTGCCGCTGCGCCCGTAACCAAGAATCGCCGTTTTGATCGCCATTTAATACCTGCCGTATTCCTGTAATGCTTCCCACATGGCCATGATGTTTTCCGGCGGCACATCCGCCTGGATGTTATGCACCGTGCTGAACACAAACCCGCCGTTCGGCATCAGCGCGTCCAGATTGCGCCGGACATCGTCCCGGACCAGCGCCGGAGTGCCGCGGGGCAACACGTTCTGGGTTTCCACCCCGCCGCCCCAGAATGTGATTTCCGAACCGAAATCCTTCTTCAAGGCCGCCGGCTCCATGCCGGCGGCGCTGATATGCACCGGGTTTAAAATATCTACCCCCATCTCGATAAAGTCGGGCAGAATCGGCCGGATATTGCCGCAGGAATGGAAAAACAGCCAACCGCGCTCGCCGGCCGGCTTCTTTTCCTTGAATTTACGCTTGATCACGGCAAAAACCTTTTTCAAGCGCGGTTGCATCAATTCGCGAAAAGTATCCGGCGCAATCAGCTGGCTGGTCTGCGTGCCGTAATCGTCGCCTTCCATCGCAACGTCAACCAGGTCACCGAGTTCATCCAGCGCCATCTCCCAGAACTCCATTTTGAGTTCGGCAACCCGGTCAAGCACCATCCCGGCATTCCGCGGGTCCGACAAGACATCACACAGAAAATTTTCCATGCCGCGCAAGCGCTGCCCCATTTCAAACAACCCCGCGCAAAGGCCCTTCAGCACGACGGCCTTGCCCGCGGCGCGGAATTTTTCCGCCTGCGCGCGCAGGCCGGCGATACGTTCCGGCAAGGCGGCCCGGGGCCAGGGATAATTATTTATTTGATCGGCATCCGCAGTCGGACCGTCGAGAGGCGATTTTGCAAGGCTCCACCAGTAGCCGCCCCGGGGGAAATGCTGCACGAAGCCCCACTCGTCAACATGTTCCAGATAATCGCCCTTGTCCACGGGCTGGATATTCCAGTTATGGCTGGTCAGGGGAAACAACCCGCGCGTATCAACCTGCAGCCGTTCAAGCAGGCGGTCGGGCGGGATAACAATTTGCTGATATACATCGGCAAACGGAGCGGGCGTGTCAGCAAGCCCCTGGCGCCGGCACAGGTTCCGGCAGGCGGTTTGGTGAATGCCGGTGACATGCGTGCCGCCGAGGTCGTAAGGCACCCGGTCAGGACAGCGATGTTCCAGGGCCGCCGTCAATCGCTCGCGTGAATTCATATTTAATCGAATTCCGGAAGATATTTTGAATGAGCCCGCATCAGTTTTTCACCCATTTCACGAACCTGCATCGTATTGAGATGGGAACAAACCCGATCGAGCCGCAAAGCCTGTAGCGCCTCCTCCCGGCTGCAGCGGATTTCCGGCGCCAAAAGCATGTCCTTGACGATGTTGGGCGTCCAGGCGTTGCTGCCGCCGCCGACAATCACTACTTTCCCGGCCCTTTGCATTGCGCCCTCCCGCCGCGTCGGCGTTCCCGTCGGTTTTTGTACGATTCAATTCCAGCGGATAAATATATTGAAAATATTCCTTGATGTCTATGGGCAAAATGAGGATATATTTGCACGCACACCTGCGCGCCATACCCATCGCCGGACGTGGCGCGTATTTGCTTGTCTTTTAAGGATGTTTCGCCAGAATAAGCCATCATGCAAAACAAGGTTCCCGTATTGTTCGACGTCAACGCCGCCTACGGCCGCGCCGCCACCGGCGAAAATGACTGTCCCGCGATTGCCGACCGGCTGGCCCACATGAACCGGCTCGGCATCAGCCGCGCCCTGGTGTGGAATGTGGAGTCCACCCAGAACCACGCGCTTTCCTCCAATGACCGCCTGCTGGCGGATATTGCCCGCACGCCCGGCGCCCGCGGCCGGATTTATCCCGCCTTGACGGTGTCAGGCCTGATGGCGTATGAGCAGGACGGCATCCGGACGCTTAAACGGCAGATGGCGGCGGGCGGCACCCGCGCCCTGCGGTTTTACAACGCGTTGAATGTCCAATCCCTGCGCCAGTTGCCGCCGGTCATGCGCGCATTGAGTCCGCTGAAACCCCTGCTGATTGTGCCCCATGGTATGCCGGTAGAGGATTTGCTGGATTTCGCCGGCCGGCATCCCGCGGTGCCGGTGATCCTCACGGAAACCATGTGGCCGGGCGCCATCAAGATTTTTGAACTGCTGCGCCGGTGTAAAAATTTTTACCTGGACATATCCTGGTTCCATACCTGGGCGGGCATCGAACTGGCGGTCCGCCATTTCGGCGCGCGCCGGGTGGTGTTCGGCATGGGGCACCTGTCCCATAACGGCGCCGCCATCGCGGCGCTGGCGCGGGCGGGAATCAGCGATGCCGACCGGCAACTGATCGCGCACGGCAACCTGGACCGCCTGCTGGGATTGAAAACATCCGCCATGGCCGGCGGCGATCCCGCAAAAAAACTCTGGCGGCGCATGCTGGCGGGCGGGGCGCTGGGAGTGGACTGCATTGACGCCCATGCGCACCTGGGCCCGTCCGCCGGCTACGTGCTGGAATTGCAGACGGAAGACCTGCAGATTCCGGCCGGGAAGAAGATGATGGACTCGCTGGGCGTCAAACTGATGATCCATTCCGGCTTTCAGGCGCTGCTGGGCGACCCGGTGGCGGGCAACGACCTGCTGGCGCGGAAATTGCAGCCCCATGCCGGCCATTACGCCGCGTATGTAGCATTTAACCCGCTTTACGCTGATGAATTGGCCGGCCGGTTTGACGGTTATTTCCGCAACCCGCTGTTTGTCGGATTCAAAACCCTCTGCGATTACTGGCGCGTGCCCATCACCGACAAGCGGTTTGCGCCCATGTGGCAATACGCCAACCGGCGCCGGCTCCCGGTGCTGAACCACACCTGGAACGGCAATTTCGACACCCCCGCGATGTTTGACGCGCTGGCCAAGAAATATCCCCAGGTTTCGTTTCTTCTCGCCCACAGCGGCGGCGGCGCGCCGGGCCGGGCGGAAGCCGAAATCCTGGGCAAACGGCGCAAGAATGTATTTTTGGAATGGTGCGGCAGTTTCTGCTGCAAGCGTTCCTGGAACGACACGCTGGCGGCCGTCGGCGCGCGCAAGGTGGTTTTCGGCACCGATGCCATGGCGCACGACACCTGCTGGGAATTGGGCCGTCTCCTCTCGCTGGATGCGCCCGACCGTGTAATTCAACCGATTCTCGGGGCGAACATGCGGGCCATCATGGCCCGGCGGCGGTGACACCCCGCAAGCCCGGCAGGCAAATTTTAACGGCGCGCGGTTACGCAGGCCGCGCAATTGCGGAGGAGCTCCAGTCATGCAAAATAAAACAGCCCGGGACCGGTTGCTGCAATTTCAGCGTAACGAGATCACGGAATACCACACATACACCTGGCTGGCCAGGCGGATAAAGGACCCGGGAAACCGCGCCATCCTGGAACGGATCGCCGGCGACGAGCTGGCCCATTACCAGATTCTGAAACGCCTTACCGGCCGCGACGTCCAACCCCGCCGGGCCAAAGTATGGCAGCACTGCCTGATTGCGCGCCTGTTCGGCCTTTCCTTCGGCCTCCGGCTGATGGAGCGGGGCGAAGAGATTGCCCAGGGATTGTACGGCAAACTTAAGGCGGACATTCCGGAACTTGCCCAACCGCTGCTTGACGAACAGAAACACGAAATGGATGTGCTGGCGCTCATTGAAGAGGAACGGATTGCCTATGCCGGGTCCGTCGTGCTCGGCCTGAACGATGCGCTCATGGAATTGACCGGCGCACTGGCCGGTTTGACGCTGGCCTTGCCGAACGCCAGGCTGATTGCGATGACCGGCTTTATCACCGGGGTGGCCGCGTCCATGTCCATGGCGGCTTCCGAGTATCTTTCCGCCCGGGAGGAGTCCGACCAGGATGAGCGGAAAAGCCCCCTCAAATCAGCCGCCTACACGGGCTGCGCGTACATACTGACCGTGCTGATCCTGATCTCGCCCTACCTGCTGCTGAGCAATGTCTACGCCGCGGCCGCCAGCATGATGGCGCTGAATCTCCTGATTATACTGGCTTACAATTTCTACATCGCCACGGCGAAAGGGTTGCGGATGTGGCGCCGGTTCGGCCAGATGGCTTTAATCTCCCTCGGGGTGGCAGGACTCAGCTTCCTGGTAGGCCTGCTGGCTCAGAAGCTTTTCGGGGCCGAAATCTGAGAATTTCCGGCGGCCATGTTTATTCCCGCACCTGGCCGGCGCCGGCCACCACGTATTTGTACGTGGTCAATTCCTCCAGGCCCATCGGGCCGCGGGCATGCAGTTTGTCCGTGCTGATGCCGATTTCCGCGCCCATGCCAAACTCCCCGCCATCGGTGAACCGGGTGGAGGCGTTGACATAGACGGCGGCGGAATCCACCTCGCGGGCGAACAGGGCGGCCGCGCGCCGGCTGCGCGTAACGATGGCGTCGGAATGCCGCGAGCCGTATTGGTTGATATGGTCCACGGCCTCCCGCGCGGACGCCACCACGCGCACCGCCAGCACCAGGTCCAGGTATTCGGCATACCAGTCGGCTTCGTCCGCCGGCGCGATGTCCGGCGCCAGCCGGCGCGCGGCGGCATCCCCGCGCAGTTCCACGCCGCGCTCCCGCAGCCGGGCGGCGGCGCGGGGAATGAATGCCGCCGCGATATCCTGGTGCACCAGCAGTGTTTCCATGGCATTACAGACGCCCGGGCGCTGGCACTTGGCGTTTTCCACTATTTGCAGCGCCATGTCCGGGTCGGCGGACGCATCCACGAATACATGGCAGACGCCCTTGTAATGCTTGATCACCGGCACGCGCGCCAGCTCGGTCACCGCGCGTATCAGCGCCTCCCCGCCGCGCGGTATCACCACGTCCACCAGCCCTTCGAGCTGCACCAGCTCGCGCACCGCGGCGCGGTCGGGTGTCGGCACCAGCTGGATGGCGTGTTCGGGCAGGCCCAGCGGCCGGCCGCCGGCCAGCATGGCCTTGACCAGCGCAGCGCTGGAACGCAGCGATTCATGGCCGCCGCGCAGGATCACGGCATTGCCGGTCTTGAAGCACAACACGGCGGCGTCGGCGGTGACATTGGGGCGCGATTCGTAAATGATGCCGATCACGCCAATCGGCACGCGGATTTTCGATATTTTCAA
>JAXGSX010000196.1:0-6761 GCA_040775225.1 Kiritimatiellia bacterium
ACAAAAATCCCTGCTGGCTCAACTCCAGGCTCCAGACATTATCCCAGACGAAAGCATGGCTGACGGTCAGGCGCGTAAACGGCGACGGCCACGGTTTCAAATTCACGCCGCCATCCACGTCCACCCACGACAAATCCCGGCGGAGCAGATTCCAGCGCAATCCGGCGTTGACGCTGTCATACTGGTCGGGCGCCACATCCTTGCCCGGCAAAATTCCCCGGGGCACATTGTCGGCGATTAATTCCAGGCGGTCGGGCAGATGCGGGAGCACGAGCCGGCTCTTAAAGGCGGCGCCGACCTTCACGCCCTTGCCTTCCTCCACCTCCACGCGGGGAATCACCCGAATCCAGGAGCCGGTCGGCTCGTCCGGAATATGGCGTCCCGCCAGATATTCATCAAACCGGCGGATATAGCGGCTCACCTGGTCGGACACTTCCGCGTGATAGCGATCGAAACGCCCATTGCCGCTGTCTGCCGCGGCCGGGGCGGAGTTCGTATCCGCGCGGACCGGGAGGGGCGCGGCATCCGCGGCCGCGCCCGCCGCCGCCAGCGGGCAGCGCAGCGCCGCCGCCAGGCACAACATGGCGGCAAAACGCCGGCGGCGGCCCGATTGCGACGGCCGAACCAAGGGTTGAAACGGCGCCAACATCGTCATGCGGGCAATAGCGTCATGGCGAAGAAGGCGCATGAATCAAATCGGCTTCCGGTGCGCGCGGGTAAGCGCCTAAGATGGTGCACAGCGTGCAATGTTTTTCCAATTCCTCCAGGGCCCGCCGCACCTGCGGTTCGGCGGCGTGACCTTCGATATCAACAAAAAACAGGTATTCCCAGGCCTTCTGGCGGCTGGGGCGCGATTCGATTTTGGTCATATTGATATTGTAATGTTTAAACACCGCCAGGGCCCGGTGCAGGGCGCCGGCGCGGTGTTTGACGGAAAACAGCACCGAAGTTTTGTCATTGCCGGTAGGCGCGCCGAACTCGGATCCCAGCACCAGGAAACGCGTGGTGTTGGCGCCGGAATCCTGTACATTGCGGGCCAGCACCCGCAACCCGTACATTTCCGCCGCCAGCAAACTTGCGAGCGCCGCCGTGTTTTTCTCGCGGGCGGACATTTCCGCCGCCCGCGCCGTGCTGGACACGGGGGCCAGTTCCACGCCGGGCATGTTGATGCGCAGCCAGTTGCGGCATTGGCCGAAAACCTGGTCTTTGCTGTAAATCCGCAGTATATGGCGGCGTTCGGGCCGGGTGGCCATCAAGTGATGGGATATCCTCAGGTATATCTCCGCGCATATTTTCAGCGGACTGCCCGCCAGTTCATCCAGCGTGTGCGTTACGGCGCCTTCAATGGAATTTTCCACCGGCGCCACGCCGTAATCCGCCTGGCGCGTTTGAACGGCATTAAAAATGTCGCCGATCATTTCACAGGGCAGATATTGCACGCCGGCGCCGAACCGGTTGCGGGCAGCCTGGTGGGTAAAAGTCGCCACCGGCCCCAGGTAAGCCACCCGCACGGGCTGCTCCAGGGCAATGGAAGCCGACATGATTTCGCGGTAAATCGCGATTAAAGCCTCATCGGGCAAAGGCCCCCGATTAAGATGGCGCACGTTTTCCAGCACCTTTTTTTCCCGGGCCGGAACGTAAGCAGCGCGGCGCTGGGAACGCTTGGCCTCTCCGATCCGGAGCGCCACCCGCGCCCGCCGGCTTAACAATTCCACCAGCCGGGCATCCAAGCGGTCAATTTCCTGGCGTAATTTTTTCAAATCCATGGCAAACCGCTATTTCATTATAAGGGGTGTTCAGTTTTCAGGATTCGGGACCGCGGTTGCATCCGACTCTGATGGCGGAGAAGCCGCGGCGGCCGCCTGGGCGCGTTCGGCCTCGCGCCGGCATAATTGCTCAATGCCGGGCAAGTCCCGCACATTTTTGAGTCCGAAATGTTCCAGGAACAGCTGGGTGGTGCCGTACAACAAAGGCCTGCCCGGCAGTTCGCTGCGCCCGGCGATTTTTATCAACTGCATTTCCAGCAGGGTGCGCAACATGGCGTCCACACCCACACCGCGCACGCCTTCGATTTCCGAACGACTCACGGGCTGGCGGTAAGCAATAATGGCGAGGGTTTCCAGCGCGGGGCGGGAAAGCCGGGTAGGCTTGCCCAGATCTAGAAGGTTCCGCAGCCAGGGGCCGCAAGCGGGATCGGTCTGGAGGCGGTAACCGCCGCCGTCCTGGCCGGCGCCGGGCGCGGTCCCCAGCGTGACGCCCAGCCCGCTGCCTTCCAGGGTCTCCCGCACAGCCCCCACGGCTTGCTTGATTGATGCGTCGCGCGCCGGCGGCATCCCGTCCGTGGAAGCTTGCTCGGCGACCTGCTGCAGGACGCGGCGGATTTCAGCCAGCGTCAACGGTTTTTTGGCGGCGAACAGCATGGCGCCGATAATGCGTTTCAGTTCCAGTTCCGGCGCTGCCGCCGGGCCGGCGGCCGCGTCCGCTTGCTCCGCGGTGGCCGCGCGCTGCGGGTCGTGCTCGTTGGTCATGCGGGAATGGTCCTTTCCAAAACAATAGCCCCGAAAACCCCATCCTGGCGCGCCTTGATCTGGCGCAGGCGGATCAATTCCAGCACCGCCAGAAAAGTGCAGACAATTTCATGCCGGGTAGCGGCCTGCGTGAACAATTCGGCAAAGCCCACACATTCGGCGGAGCGCAGGGTTTGCACAATCAATTCGATTTTGTCGGCGACGGTATGGCGTTCGGCGTAAATTTCGCCGATTTCCACGGCAACCGGCACGCGTTTCAACGCTTCGTTAAAAGCGGCGATCAGATCAAAAATCGTGATGTCGCCCAGCGCCGCGCCCGGTTCCGGCTCCAACGGCAAGTCTTCCGCTCCGCGTCCGAACACGTTTTCCTGCCGCAATTCCATCGTCTGCAGCGCGCCGGCGGCATCCTTGAATTTTTTATATTCCACCAGCTGCCGCACCAATTCCCAGCGCGGATCGTCCTCCTCCGCCTCCAGTTCCGGCCGATCCTCGACCGGCAGGAGCATGCGGCTTTTGATCATCATGAGCGTGGCGGCCATAACCAGAAACTCGCCGGCAATGTTCAAATCCAGCATGCGCATCAACTGCATGTACTCCATGTATTGGCGCGTAATCAGCTCGATGGGGATATTGTAGATATCCACCTCGTCCTTTTTGATCAGATACAGGAGGAGATCGAGCGGGCCTTCAAAGATTTCAAGCCGGACCTTGTAATCATCCTGGACGGGGGTATCCATGGCGAATCACACCGCGCCCGCGGCGCGGCGCGCGGCCTGCAAGGTGGGCGCAATGGCTTCGCGCGCACGCGCGGCGCCATCGCGCAAGATTTTCTCGACACCCGCCGGATCGGACGCCAATTCCGCGCGGCGCCGGCGGTAGGGCTCGAAATAATTCCAGAGCATTTCGAACAGGGCCTTTTTCGCTTCGCCGTAACCCATCCCGCCGGCGCGGTAACGATCGGCCATCGCGGCGGCCTGTTCCGCAGCGGCGAACAGACGGTACAGGGCATAAACATTGCAATGTTCCGGGTCCTTGGGCTCCTCCAGGGTTTTGCTGTCGGTGACAATGCGCATCACCGCCTGGCGGGTGGCTTTCTTTTCCCCGAAAATGTCAATGGCGTTATTGTACGATTTCGACATCTTCTGCCCGTCCACGCCGGGCACCACCGCCACGCTGGTGGCAATCAGCGGTTCCGGCACTTTGAAAACTTCGCCGAATTTCTGGTTGAATTTTACGGCCAGATCGCGGGTAACTTCCAGATGCTGCTTCTGGTCCTGCCCCACCGGCACCACGTCGGCCTGCACCGCCAGGATGTCAGCGGCCATCAATACGGGATAGGCGAACAGCGCGTGCGAAGCCGCATGTCCGCGGGCCAGTTTATCCTTGTAGGCATGGCAGCGTTCCAGCAGCCCCAGAGGGGTAACCGTGGACAACAGCCATGCCAGTTCATGCACTTCCGGCACATCGCTCTGGCGGTAAAACACGGTGCGCTCAGGATCCAGGCCGCACGCCAGGAAATCCAGCGCCACGTCCGCCGTGGCGCGCCGCAAAGCGCCGGCGTCTTCCACGGTGGTCATGGCATGATAATTGGCGATGAACAAAAAAGCCTGCCCGCGGGCCTGCAGTTCCAACGCCGGACGCATCATGCCGAAATAATTGCCTAGATGCAGGCGACCGGAAGGCTGAATCCCCGATAAAATACGCATGAAATCACCTAACGCGACAATCCAAACCGCACTTAAATAGAGACAGTTCGCCCCCTGATCATTCCGGGGCGAGGGCGCCCCGGGTTCAATTTTTGCTAGAACGGGGCATCGGCATCCGCCACCGGCGCGGGACCGGCATCAGGACGGGCTCCGCCAGGGGCGTCATTCCCGGCCGGAGCATCCCCATATTCCGGGCGCCGGGGGCTGCTGAGGAACTGAACGCGCGAAGCCACTACCCGCAACCGGCTGCGTTTTTCGCCTTCCTTGTTTTCCCATTGATCGTATTGCAGACGGCCTTCCACCAGCGCCGGCGAACCTTTGTGCAGGTACTGCGCACAGGTCTCCGCCTGCCGCCCCCACACCACCACTTCCACGAAACAGGTGGACTCCACGGTCTCGCCGGCCTTATTCCGGTAACTATCATTGACGGCCATGCCCATTTCCAAGACATTGGCGCCGCTGGGTATGGCTCTCAATTCCGGGTCGCGCGTGAGATTCCCCGCTAAGATCACACAATTCAAAGAAGCCATATAATTCCCTTTCCGTTTCCGCCGCTCGGCGGCAGATCATTTCAGTCATTTACGGAATAGCTTTTTAACAAAATGCGGCCGGCCGCACAATGCAATTTTTCAAAATCCGATGGTGCCGGGCTGCATTGCCGCTGGCCAGGTCCGCATCACCCCGAAAAGACGCTGGCCGGCCAATGACTCCATTGGCCGGCCAGTTTTTATCTTGACCGGCTTGCGCCGGCCATCAGTTAGCAGCTTGTTTTACCAAGCCCGGATCCACCACGTTCCGGTTGTTATGTCGTACACGCACAGGTTGGCGCGGCCGGTTCCGTAGTAATCCAGCGGGGCAACTTGCCACCCGGCGCCGCCGAAGGTGTAGGATTGCTCGGTGTAGCCGGAGCGCGAACCCCATATCTTCCAGGCGCCGGCCGTTTCATTGTAAGCGGAAGGATCAACCAATCCATCGCCATCGTAATCGCGGTTGATCGGGGCATAACCCACAGCGCCCAGCCCGCCCATCGCGACCTCGGCATACCCCAGCGCCGAACACATCGCCTTGAAGGTCTTGGCGGCCGGGCTATAGAGCACAGGATCAGCTTTGCCATCGCCATCGGCATCGCCGCCGACGGACGGTGTCCAGGCGCTGCCGCCCCAGACTGCGCCGACAGGAGCATACCCGCTGGCGGACATCCAGACACGCCACTCGCCGGTGCTCGTGAAATACACCGCCGGATCGCACTGGCCGTCCCCGTCATAATCGCTGGGGATGGCGATGCTGTTCGGCCCGCCAAACCCGGTTACCGCAACGGGAGCGTACCCGGAGGCCGACATCCAAACCTGCCAGCCGCCGGTGGCGGCCTTGTAAACCGCCGGATCGGTCAAGCCGTCGGCGTCATAATCTCCAACCGCCGCGACAAACCCGGAGCCGCCGAACCCGGTCACTTCCACCACGGAATAGCCGGAGCCGGACATGCGCACTTTCCAGTGGCCGTTAGCGTCCTTGTACACCGCCAAGTCATCAATGCCATCGCCGTCGTAATCGCCCGGGGCCGGAGCAAAACCGGCGCCGCCCAGAATGACAGTGGTCGGAGCATAACCGCTGGCCACCGCGCTGTAATCGCTGACTCCGCCGGCGGATTTGGACTTGATCCAGTAGTAACGCGTAGCACCGGGGCTGACCGTGCGGTCGGGATATTCCGTTTCAGTCACTTCCGCGCGTTTCGTCGCGCCCAGGACGTCGTTTTCACTGTTAGCCCAGACTTCATAAGCCGTGGCCCCGGAAACCGCATTCCACTTCACCAGGACGCCGCCCGGCCAGGTGCCCTGCGATGCGTTGACGCCGGTGGGCGGGGTCAAACTGCGCCAGCCGCTGCCAGTCTGGCTCAGCCAGTAGAGCGCGCCCTTGATCCCCCGCACCCGGTAATAATACACTTCGCCGGGCACGGCCGTCGTATCGTCGTAGGTTGTCGCGGCGGTAGTGCCCAAGACATCATGGGCGGCGAAATCTTCCGTTTCGCTCCGCTGCACTTCATAACTGTCCATGGCGACGGCGAAGGCCGGCCACGTCACCAGCACTTTGTAGCTGTACTGGCCCTGGCTGGCCTGCACGGCCACCGGCGTGCCCAGCGAAGCCCAGCCCAGGACCGCCGTGCTGTACGAGCCGGTGCTGACGGCGCTCTTGGCCCGCACTTTATAATTATAGCCCACGCCCTGCGCCGCCGTGGTGTCCGAATAAGTCGTCCCGGCGGCAGTATCCAGCGGCGTGTTGTTGCGCGCGATTTCATAAGCAGTCGCGCCATTCACCGCGGACCAGGTGACATCCACCTTGCCGTTCAGCGTGCCTTCCGTGGCCGTAATATTGGTCGGGGCCGTGAACCGGCGCCAGCCTTCGGCAAAAGGCCCGGGGGCGCTGACGGACCAATTATTGGTGGCTTTAACCCAGTAGGAATAGAGCGTACCGGGAACAGCCGTAGTGTCGTTGTATGCAAGACTGGCGCTGGCGCCGATCAGCGTACCGG
>JAXGSX010000197.1:0-6704 GCA_040775225.1 Kiritimatiellia bacterium
AATTCCCGTTTTCTGCAATGCACGTTCGATTGCGCCAACTTCATGGGCGCCAACATGGACGAGCCGGAAAATCCCCTGCACGCCTACGCCAACCTGCGCGGCCGGATTGCGCATGTGCACGTGAAGGACAGCGGGCCGGCGCTGCCCGGCAACCGCAACCGGCGCCAGGCATACGTCGCCGGCCGGGGCGATGTGCCCCTGCGCCAGTTCGCGGCGTTGCTCGAACGGGACCAATACGGCGGGTTTTGTTCGCTGGAATACGAAGCGGCGGCGATGGCGCCGGAGGATGTCGGCGTGCCGCAGAGTCTGGCGTATTTGAAAAACATCCGCGCGATTCACAGGTCCATGGCCCATCGGGAATCATGAAAATGAATACCGCGGCGGTTGATCCGAAATTCTTGTCGGCCCGCATTGTGGACGCGCCGGCGGGGCATGATGTGATCTATGCTGCCGCCGCGGGCCGGGACGGGCGGATTTACCTCGGCTTGAGCGCGGAAACCACCTCGCCCGGGCTGTATGCCCGCCTGCTGGCTTATGATCCGGCGGCGGATGCCGTGTCCGAAATCGCCGATCTGGCCGACATTCTGCCCGAGGCCGCCGAGCCCCAGCGCCATCCCCACTCCAAAATCCACACGTCCATCTGCGCGGGGGCCGACGGCAAAATCTACACTGTGACGCATATGACCGCCCCGCCGGCGGGCGAGGATTACTATCACTTTTGGCATGTGTACAATGACCATGAACGCTGTTTCCAAGGATCGCACCTGGTGATATACGATCCGGCGGCGCGCAGTGTGTGCGATTTCGGCATCGTCTCGCCCAAGGGCGGCTGCCGCTGGCTGGGCTACAACCCGGAACGGGAGGAGTTGTATCTCACCACGTTCCTGACGGCGCATTTCATGGTCATCCGCCTGAAGACGGGCGAGGTGCGCGACATGGGCCGCATTGCCCAGTACGATTTCATGGGGCCTTGCTACAGCGCGGCCGGCTATGTTTTCACCACGGATTGCCGGGGCTGGATCCTGCGGTATAATCCGCGGGACGAATCCATTGAACGCCTGCCGCTCCAGATCCCCAATGCCCGCTGGCGGGAAAGCGATCAGAACGGCGTGTTTAATTTTATGCCCGGCCCCGACGGCGTGAAGTTGTACGGCGCCGCCATCCGCGGCCGGCGCCTGTTTGAATTTGATCCGACGGCGGGGAAATACGGCGGGTTGCGCGACCTGGGGCCCGCGATGGCGCCGGATCCAGGAGAGGCTGAAGTTGACTATCCGTTTATCCGCACCATGGCCGTGGGACGCGACGGGCGGATTTACGCCGCAGCCCACTACGCGCTCAATGCGCAGGGCAACATCGCCAGCCAGGACGGCCTGCTGCGCATGCGCGCGAATATTGTCGCCGTGGATCCCGCTACGGGCGACAAACAGGATTACGGCGTCATGCAGGCTGACGGTTTGCCGCCGGTGCTCTGCCCGGTGGCGGCGGCACGCGGGCGCGATGGCGCGGTTTATTTCGCCTCCTGGAAAGTCCGGCCGGATTTGCCGCTGCAATTGACGATATTTGATCCCAACGGCGTCCGGCAAGCGCCGCCGCCGCCCTGGACCGCGCCGGCCGCCGCGGCGCCGGCCATTCCGCCGCCGCCATTGTCGCGGTTATACCACCTGGCCGCGCGGAACTGCAGTTCGGTTTTTGCAACGGACGGACGCTTCATAGCCTGCGAAATCGGCGGCGGCAGCCGGCAGCCATGCCTGCCGCGCAACGAGTGCGCCGTCACCGCCCTGGCGGTGGCGCAAGATGGCGGCGTTTTTGGCGCCACGTCCGGCAGCCGGTCACACCTGTTTTTCAGGACCCCCCTGGCCGGCCGGTTGCTGTTGCTGAATACGCTGGGTCCCGGTCCGGCGGTCTGCCGCTCACTGCTGATGGATGCGCAGGGGCGGTTGTTTGCAGGCGTGACGGGCGGAGCGGATGCGACCGGGCGTTTGTACATGTATGATGCGCCGCGCCAGGCGGACTGGATGCGCGCCTACGACGATGTGGACCGCGGCGAGTTTTCCGGCCGGATACTGTCTCCCGGCGGCGACTGCATCCGCCTGGATGACCGCGGCCTCTGCGTGCCGGGCGAAGGCATCTGCGCCATGGCACTGGATGATGCCCGCGGCAGGATTTACGGGCTTTCCTGGCCGGGCGGCAAGTTTTTTATTCACGACATCGCTTCCCGTCAGACGGAAATCCGGGATATATTCGCCAAGCATATCGTCAAGTCCGGCAATCTATCCCGGGCGATGCTGTGCCACCAGGGGGCGGTTTATTTTTCCGGACATCACGGATATCTCATCCGTTATTCGCCGGCAGACGGAGCATTTGCGGATACCGGCATGAAACTGCCCTGCGGGGCGGGCCGCGAATACCTTAATTACGCCGCCGCTTTTGCCGCCGCCCCGGACGGCCGGATTTACGGCGGCGCGTCGGCCGATGGCTGCCTGTTCCGGTTCGACCCGGAGCGGGGGGAAATCCTGAATCTCGGGCGGCCGGCCGCCGCCGGCTCACTGGCCGCGTTGGCGTTAGGCCGGGACGGGCTGGTGTGGGGTTTGGCCGGCGGACCGAATCTTCTGACGCACCTGGTACGGCTTGATCCCCGCACAGGCGATCTGCGGGATTGCGGCTTGATGCGGGCGAGAATCCCCAAAACCTGGATTATCCACCGGGCCGAAACGATGGCCGCCGGCCCGGACGGCGAACTTTATATCGGCGAAAATGACGCCATCAGCCACTTGTTTGTTTATTGCCCGCCGGTGGGCCTGGCGGCGTGATCCGTCGCATTGCGGCGGCGCGCAATAATGCAAGGCGGCCCGGCCGCCTTCTGTCCGGAATGGTTATGAAAGGCCAATATGACAAAAAACAACGCCGCCATCCGCCGCAAGCTTGAAAAAGAACTGCAAACCTGGACGGTCATCGGGCCGGTTTACGCCCCCGGCGCCATGGATCGCTGGGTTCCGATGCCCCTGGATGCGGCGCGCAAGCCGCCCGCCGGCGCGGTGGCCATGCCGGGCGCACGGCTGCGGCCGCGCCGCATGGTCCTGGCCGATCATGCGCTGGACCTGGGCGCGGCCCTGGGTGGCCCGGCGGGTACCCCGCAGGCTTTCGCGTTTGCACGTTTCACGGCGCCCGGCGAAGGCGCGCTTTCGCTGCGGCTGGATGTGGATTTTTATGCCGTCTTGTGGGTGGATGGCCGGGAGGCGCTGGATTTGCGCGCCGGCAACCGGGGCGGACGCCATCCGGTGATGCTGGCCGTGGGTCCCGGCCCGCATACCCTGACCCTGCGCATCATCAGCGGCACGGGCGGCTGGTCTTTCCGGCTCGATGCGGTCGAATGGCGGAGCGGCGTGCCGGATATCATCCGCGAGGACCGTGGCGCGCTCTGGCGGAATTACGCGCGGACAGTGGTGCGGCATGAAAACCGTCCGGACCCACTCGGTCCCTGCGGCGGCATGCCGATTCCCGAATTTGAGCATTTAATGGCCAACCTGGGCGTGGATGCGCGCTGGATTTCCGTGGATGGCGGGAATCGGGGCTTGTTATATCGTTCAAAATACCTGCCGTCCAGCCCACAGGCCAAGCCGGAACATGAGACGGCGTTGAAAAAATGGGTGGCGCTCCTGCATCAGCGGAGAATTTCCGCCATGACCTGGATGTCGTTAACCGTCAACCGGCCGGCGTGGGAGGCGCATCCCGACTGGCGCCAGCATTTCCTGGTTAACCCTCCTGATAAAAATTCCTGGGGTCATGGCGCCTGCTGTGTCAACAGCCCCTACGGCGACGCCATGATCGGCGCCTGCATCGAATTGCTGCGTAAATTCGATTTCGACGGCATCTGGTTTGACGCGTCATTTCTTTCGCCTTCGTGGTCGAAGCCGGCCCCGGTTTCATGCGTCTGCCGGCATTGCGCACGGGAGTTCCGTAAAGCGGCGGGATGCGCCCTGCCGGACGCCTACGATTGGAGCCGGCCGGAATTCCGGCGCTGGGTCCGGTGGCGCTACGATATGTTCAGCGCTTATTGGCAGCGGCTGACGGATGCGGTGCGCCGGGCCGTGCCGGAGGCGGCGATTGTCTTCAACCATTACCACCGCGAGAACACAAACTGGCATTCCGGCATCCCGCTGGCGCCGTTCGGCAAGGGGTTCATCAGCGGCACCGAGGCTGACGGCGAGCCGTTGCGCGGCGCTTTTGATACGCGTTTGATGCGCGCGTACGGCCGCCCCGACACGGAAGTATGGATGGGCATGGCCCAGGCAGCCAAACCGACGATCCGGGGCCATCAGCCGCGCCCGCGCCCGATGTTGGATTTCGCGCTGGCCTGCGCCACCGCCGGCGGCCATGCCAGCACCGGCGGCGGGCGCGGGACGGTGGAGGGGCTGGTGCTGGGGGAACTGGCGCGCGAACTCCGTCCGCGCGCCCCGTACCTCAACCTGCCTTCCTGGCCGTATGCGGCATTGCATGTTTCGCAACAGGTGGATACCTTTGTCTTCGGGCGCAATCCGGATTACATCCGGCTTGACAAAACCAGCTGGTACTGGAACGGCCTGGTCGGATGGCACCACATGCTGGCGCATGCCGGCCTGAATTGCGACGTGATTTTCGATGCGCATCTTGACGCCGGCCGGGGCGCGGAACATGCCCTGCGGGAATACCCGCTGCTGCTGATGCCATTGGCGGTGGCGCTATCTTCGGCTCAGCACCGCCAGGTCATGCGTTACGTAAGGGCCGGCGGCGTCCTGGTCGCCGGCCCCTGGTTCGGCGTGTGCGATGAACACGGCGAGCCGCGCCGCACGCCGCTGGGCGACCGCGCGCTGTTTCCCTTCGGCCAGCGGTTTCCCGATTGGGAGACGCTGCGGCAGCGCCCGGAACTGCGTGCGCGGTTCCATGATCCTGCCGGCCAAGGATGGGCCGGAGTGAATGCCCGTCCGCTGGCGGCGCTGCCGGCATCCGGCCGCCTGGGCGATATCAGGCTTTTTGCGCCGGGACCGTGTCTCCATGTAACCCGCGTGGGACGCGGCCGGATCGTGCAATGCGCGCTTGAACCAGGGATGATTTTCCGCCAGGCGCCGGGTGTGGGCCTGTCCGCCGCGGCGCGCGCCTGGCTCAGCCGCTTGGCCCCGCCGCCCGCCATGGTGGACGGCGGGCCGGGCCTGATAGCCGGCGTCTTCCGCCGCGGCCGATCTGCCATTGTGCATGTCCAGCAGTTTCCGCAGCCGGGCGACGCCGCCGCGGGCGATGCGGATGTGCCGCCCTGGCGCTGGGGGGTGAAATTGACCTGGCGCGGCGCCCGGCCCGCCGCCGTGCATTGCTGCCTCCCTGAGCCCGGCCCGGCTTTGCCGCTGCGGCGCGTGCGCGGCGGTTGGCAGGCGGAGTTGCCCGCGTTCCGCTGGGGCCAGGCGCTCAAGGTGCAGTTATGACTGGGGGATTTTGATCTGCGGGGAAGCCGGGTGACAAAAGCCTTGCCAAACTGCCAGCGATGGATCAATATATTGTATGGCGCCGCCCGGCGAACCTGGCCGGCGGGCCATCATAAAACCAGGCGGCGGCCCGGCGGGCCCCGCGGAAGCGAAAGGAGACAGGCAATGTCGCATCTTCAATCTGCTTACATCGCGCTGCTGTGTTTGAGCATGGGGATTGGTTGCGGCCCGGGCTGGGCGGCGGTGGTTTACGTGGTCGAACCGGGAACTGCCGGCGTGAATCCCGCCGAGCCGTACAACACCTGGACCAATGCCTCCACCAACATTGCCACGGCCGTGGATTTCATCGCCGCCGCCGGCGAACCGGACAATACCGTCTGGGTGGATGCCGGAACATACCTGCTGGACGGGCAGGTGACCGTCAACCGCCAGGTTGCCATCCGCGGCACGAACGGCCAGCCGGTGGTGGACGGCGGCGGCACGGTCCGCTGTTTTTATTTTTCCGCCGGGATCACCGGGATTCTGGAAAATCTCTACATCACCGGCGGCTATGCGGGGCCGTCCGATCCCGATGGCGGCGGGGTTTACATCCATAACGGCGACCTGCGGAATTGCGTGCTGGCCAACAACGAGGCGGCCACCAACGGCGGCGGGCTGTTTTTCAACCGCGCGAACTTGGACGTATCCGCCAGCACCAACCTGGTTTACGGCTGCACTTTCGTTTCCAACCGGGCGGAAAACGGCGCCGGGGCGTATTTCCTCGGCAGCAATGCCGGGCATTTTGTCGTCTCGGGATGCACTTTTCAGACCAATGTCGCCACGGGCGACGGCGGCGGAATGCATACTTTCAACCAGGGCGGCGGGATTCGTCCGATTTTCTTTGACGATTGCGATTTGACGGAAAACTGGGCCGGCGATCAGGGCGGGGGGGCATACCCCCGCTGCGCCGTGTTCAATGATTGCCGGTTTTTCGGCAATTACGCCCACACTTACGGCGGCGGCGCGGGCGCGCAATACGGCTCTTACAACATTTTTTCAAATTGCACGGTCAGCGGCAATTACAGCCGGGAATACGGCGGCGGGCTGTTGTTGTATTCCATTGGCGAAATTAACGGCTGCGTCATAGTCAGCAATAACTGCCCCGGCATCGGCGGCGGCAACCGCGGCGGCGGGGGGGTTTACATTTCGCGCCTCAACCGAAATATAATGCACAGCAAGTTGATGTATAACGACTCCAACCGTGGCGGCGGG
>JAXGSX010000198.1:0-6688 GCA_040775225.1 Kiritimatiellia bacterium
CCGTTGCAAGGCATACAGCCGCAGCATGGCAACCGGCTGTTTCATGGCGGGGATCATTACCGTTTTGAAATTTTCTTCCAGCCGGTCAATCTGAAAAAAATTCGAATCTGGAATTATCCCCAACGCCCGGATTGGTGGTGGTCGGCCAGGCTGATGCAAGTGTTTGCGACTGCAGCGCAGCGGCCGTCCGAGCGGGAAGCGGCGCCGGCGCTTTGTGAAAAATTGCGCACGCTGGGCATCAATAAAGTTTACTGCGACCGGTACGCCGCCAATAAGATTGCGGCGCTTTCTTCCGGAACAATCCGGACGCCGCGCGATTCTTATGTCCAGCCCCAACCGCGGTATGCAATCGGGCGCGTGCGCGTTGATTGCCGGACGGCGTTTGTCGCGCGCCAGGAAGACGCCGCATTGACCCGCCGCGCCTTGCTCAGCCGTTACGTGCCATGCATCGAGCATGACTTGCCGCCCTGGACGGTTTTCCAGGTAGCGGGCAATGAAGGGATAGGGGACAACCCCGAAGCGTCCGGCTTGTATTGGACCGGCTTCGGCCTGATGGTGCGCGATGATGAAAACATCGAGCACTGGGACAACCTGCTGCGCCGATCGAAACGCCGTCTGCAAACCGGCCGGGCAGATGCCTTGACCGAAGCCATGCTGAAGACGGCGATAAATGAATATCCGGGCAACTATTACCACCCGGCCAAACGCCTCCTGGCGGATTTATACGCGCGGCGCGGGAATACGAATGCGGCGCAGGAATTGCATGCCGAAATCCGCGCCATGACCGAACCGGCTCTGCCTGCCGCGGTAAGATTTGCCAATGGCGTCGAATTCCTGGGGTTGGGCGGGGGCGAGATCGAACTGCGCCCCGGTGGACGGGCCGCACTGTCGTATTACTGGACATGCCCACCGGCGGTTGACAAAGGGAAGTGCATGGTTTTCGTGCATTTTATAGACGAGCGGGATCAGATACTGTTGCAGGATGACCACGTTTTGCTGGAACATTGTCCCGGCTGGGTTGTGCGCAACCAAAGCGACAAGACGGTATTCATGTATAAGCGCGATCTGGCTGTTCCGCCTGATGTGCCGGGCGGGGAAATACGGCTGTATTTCGGTTTGTATGACCGGGACACCGGCAAACGCATCCGGGCGGATTCCGCCTTGCCGCGGCTGCGTAACGGCGTCTTTCTGCCGGTGATCGCCGGCCGGCAATCTGCACGGATAAATTAACCGCAAAAGAACGCCAAAGATCGCGAAAGGGGAAGGTTTAACGTCAGAACACCGAACACTCTGCCCATCTGCTCCTCTCCCAATCCGGCATTCCTTCGCGATCTTTGCGTTCTTTCGCGGTGAATTTCAAAACGCGCGCCGCGGCGGGGTTTAACCGCGCGGGTGGTTGGTTTTTCGTTGCGGAGCGCGGGTGTTTTTTGTGTTTAATGCGTTGCTGACATGATTACCGTAGTCCAATTCGATTTCACCGGCCGGCAGGAATCCGCCATACCGGCGGCCGGCATTGCCCAAGCCCTGGCAGACGGGCATTTCTGCTGGGTGGACATGGACTTGTCCGGCGCGCCGGAGCAGGCATGTCTGCCCCGGGAATGCGAGGCTTGTTTGAAAGCGCTGGGAGTGAATGAACTGGCGCGCCAGGAACTCATGGGCGTCTTCCGCGAAGGCCGCTATGACGTTTATGAAGATTGCCTGCATTTCGCCATGGCCGAAGCGCTGGTCCGGGATGGCCGGCTGCAAAACGCTCATCTGGATGTTGTGATCGGGATGCAATACATGATTACTTTCCGCCGCCATCCCGTTGACTTGATTGCCCGGGTCAAACGCGTTTACCGGGAGGATTTCCGGAAATTCGCCCAGAGTCCCGGCTTTCTGCTGTACGAAATGGCCGATCATCTGACCGACGCCTATTGCAGCGCCGTCCGCGATTTCACGACGATGGTGGAACAGGTGCAACTCAAATTGTTCGGCGAAATTGACGATGGAATATTCCGGCAGGTGGCGGCGATTACGCAGGACATCCTGGGGCTGCGCAAGGCGATCACGGCGGCCCGGGAATTATTCCACAAACTTGGCACACGGCGCTCGCCGTTTGTCAGCGCCACCACCCAGCCTTTTCTGGAAAACATGGCCGGCGCCATGGAGCGCCTGAGCGATGACCTGATCGCCGAACGCGAGGAGTTGAACGAGACTTTGAACCTGTACATGGGGATGGTCAGCCATCGCACCAATAAGGTGATCAACCGCCTGACGGTCATCAGCGCCGTTTTTCTGCCATTGACTTTCATCTGCGGCGTTTACGGCGTCAACCTGCAGGGTGTGCCGGAATTCGGCTGGCAGCGGGGCTACCTGTTTTTCTGGGCCTTGTGCCTGGTGGTTGCCGTAGCGCAGATCGTTTACATGCGACGGAGAAAATGGTTATGAAGCATCCCGGTTTGCGCGCTTGGATCTGGGACCTGTGCGAACCGGACCCCCATGCCTCGTGCCTGGAACGTTGCCTGCATGGTTTTATTCTGCTGCTGATTTTCCTGAACGTGGCCATGGTCGTGCTGGAGTCCGTGCCGGCGCTGGGCGCCGCATACGCCTGCGCCTTCCGGTGGTTCGAGTATTTTTCCGTGGCGGTGTTCAGCGTGGAATACCTGGCGCGGGTATGGTCCTGCACGGCGGACGCCCGCTACGCCCATCCGATCCGCGGCCGTCTGCGCTACATGTTTTCGCCCATGGCGCTGGTGGATTTGGCGGCGATTTTACCGGCGTACCTGTGCTGGGTGCACGCGGATTTGCGGGTTATCCGGGCGCTGCGCCTGTTGCGGCTGGTGCGCCTGGGCAAAATCGGCCGCTATTCCGAGGCCACCGCAGTGTTGCTGCGCGTTTTGCGGGCCAAGCGCGAGGAATTGATTGTGACGCTGGCGCTGGTGGGCATCCTGGGCGTGGTCTTCGCCAGCCTGGCTTATTACGCCGAAAACCAGGCGCAGCCGGAGGCGTTTCCCGATATTCCGCATGCCATGTGGTGGGCCTTCGTCACAATCACCACTGTGGGTTACGGCGATATCGCGCCGGTCACGCCCTTGGGCAAAGTCATCGGCGCGGCCACCGCCTTGCTTGGCATCCTGATGGTGGCACTGCCTACCGGCGTGCTGGGCGCCGCCTTCGTCACGGAACTTAACCGGCGCAATGCAAGGCCGGCCAAGTGCCCGCATTGCGGGCGCGATCTGCCGTCGTGAGTTTTAGGTTTACGATTGCCCGTAATCCCGATGCCGTGGACAGGGCGATGCAGGGCCGGTGGGGAATGGCGGTTTTTGCCGCCGGCAGTCATGCTGTATTACACGGGGGTATTATGCTTGCTGAAATCGTGAAATGGAAAATGGCGGCGGTATTGCTGGCGTTGAGTCTGGGGTTTTCAGGCTGGGCTCAAAATTACCCGGAGGCTATGTTCATCATTGATTCATCCGGCAGTATGCAGGCGGCCATGGGCGGGACAACCAAGCTTGATGTAGCCAAATCGGTTTTGCGGGAAGTGTTGCCGAAATTGCCGGTTGAAGTCCTGGTGGGGCTGACGGCTTATGGTCACCGCCATCCAAAAGATTGCAGGGATGTGGAAATACTCGTGCCGCCGGGCAGCCAGGCGCGCGATGATTTGCTTGCGCGGGTTGATGCCTTGTCGCCCGTGGGTATGACGCCGATCGCGCTGGCGCTGCAAACTGCGGGCGAAGCCATCCAATCCCGCCCGGCGGAATGCATCGTAGTTCTCTTGACGGATGGCGCGGAAACATGCGGCGGCAATCCTGCGGCCGTGGTTGGCGCACTGCGGCGGCAGGGACTGAAATTCATGCTTTACGTGGTTGGTTATGATATTCAAGATGCTGAAAAAAAATCCCTGGCATATCTTGCGGCGGCCGGCGGCGGGAGATATATCGCCGCGGATGATTCCGCGGCGTTGCTGGATGCTTTTGAATCCGTGCGCCGTGATATCGAGGAAAAGGTTGAAAAAGCCAGAACCGAAAAAGTGCAGCGCAAAACCGGACTTGGGAAATTACACTTGATCATCCCGCCGGAAGCCCTTCAAAGCCTCGCCGGCATCCAAATCCGGCGCCGTGGCGAAATGAAGGCGGTTAAAAAAGGCGAACTTACCCGGGCCGATTCCATGCACCCCTTGATGTCGGGCGAATATGAATTATGGATGGAGTTCGCCAATCCAAATTATCAGCCGCCGACTTCCATCAAATTGGGTGAATTTGACATTCATGGCGGCGCCGCCACGGAATTGGTGCTGGGCGCGCTGGCCTTCAATATCGCCGATGGCTTACTGGACAACAATGTGGCATTTGTGCAGATTAATGCGCAGGCTACAGGCGCGGAATTGGTCAAGCTTGAAAAACACGACAATGATTACTACCTTTTCAAGCCAAAACCCCTGCCGGCTGGAACTTATGATGTTATGATTGGTTATAATCAAAGCCCGGAAGCAGTGTTGCTGTCGAGCAATATCGCCGTTACGGCGGGCAAGCAGGCGGTGGTCACATGGGATTCAGGCTTTGTCCTGAAAAAACCGGATTCCGTTAACGTGGCCGGATGGGATTTGCATCGCGCCGGTACGCAGGAAAAGATTTTGCAGGTGCGCAGGCGTTGGGATAACCAGGAACCGCTTTGGCGGCGTTTTATGGTTCCGCCGGGCCGCTATGACCTCATGTTGCACGTGAAGGATATGGATGATCCCCTGCCGGCAGGCAATTCAATTGAAATTGGAAACGGGCAGACCGTGGAATTTGACGCCGGCTTTTAATTGCCTGTAAACGTAGAAGAAACCGGTGTCCATGCCTTGGGCCTTGCCCGCCTACGCTGCTACGCAGCTTCGGCGCGGCAGCCTTCGCTCGTCCCTGACGGGACGAGCAAAGGCTGGTCGGGGCGACTGGCGCTCGTTTGAACCGTACCCCCGGTTGGTGGAGCCGATCGTGACCGTCGCAAGCCATCCTGCAGATGCGCTCGTTTCTCTGATTCAACGGGTTATGCGTAGGGTGGCGTGAAAGACCGGCTCACCACAGGTGGCGGTGCGCAAAGGCGTGACCTGAACCCACCTTCAGGTATTTCTCAAACTCGGCAGCCCGTTCGCGCGACTGGAAGGAAATGCAGCAGACCAATTCCCAAGGCCGATACTTGGCGGTATGAAAGTTGGCTCCCTCATTGTGGCTCTTCAGCCGGGCCCGCATGTCGTCGGTCAAGCCAATGTAGGTCTGCTTGGGGTCCGCAAGGCTCCTGAGCAGGTAAACATGGTGCATGGTGTCGTCCGCAGGCTGGCTTGCCATACGTAGCTCGGAGCGGGGTCCACCAAGCAGGCCCTACTCCGCCCGGCGGTCCGCCGTGCTACGTAGGGCATACTTCGCTCGTCGCTCCGCGCCGAGCGAAGTATGGTCGGGGCGGTGGGATTTGAACCCACGACCTTTTGGACCCGAACCAAACGCGCTACCAGTCTGCGCTACGCCCCGTGTCGGAAAGTCAACAAGATATACGAAATGGCGGCGGAGTCAAATTAAATCTGCATCGCCGGCAAATTTATTTCAGCGGGATCACCACGAACCGGGAGGATTGCGGATCGCGCACCAGCAGCAGCAGCATGCCGGATTGCGCGGACTGCGCCAGAGCCGCGTTGAATTCTTCCACGTTGCGCACCTCGCGGTGGTTGACCGCGGTGATCAGGTGGCCCGGCTGGATGCCGGCTTGCGCCGCCGGACTGTCCGGTCGGACGCGCGTGACCAGCACGCCGTTTTCGGTGTAGCCGAACCGCTGCGACCACTGCGGCGTGAGGTCTTCCAGCACCAGGCCGATTTTTTCGCTGATCGCGGTCAGCGACAGCGGCGTTTCCGCCCCGCCTTCCTGGCTGCCCACTTTGACCTTGAGTTCGCTGCGTTTGCCATCCCGCCAGATGGTCAGTTTGATGGCCGTGCCCGGCGCCGTCAGGGCAATCTGATTGCGGAAAGCGCCGGCGCCGGCCACGCTTTTGCCGTTCAGTTCGAGAATGATGTCACCGATGCGGAGGCCGCCCTTTTCGGCGGCGGAACCCTTGGCCACACTGGATATCAGCACCCCGCGGGACTGCGGGCACTTAAACTGTTCGGCCAGTTCCGGGGTCAGGTCCTGGGGCACCACGCCCAGGAAGCCGCGGGTGATTGTGCCGCTGGTCATCAACTGCTCCTTGATTTTCATCGCCATGTTGATAGGGATGGAAAACCCGATGCCCAGCGAGCCGCCCATCTGGCTGAAGATGGCGGTGTTGATGCCGATGGCCTTGCCTTCGATGTTCAACAGCGGGCCGCCGGAATTGCCGGGATTGATGGCGGCGTCGGTCTGGATGAAATCCTCGTAGTCGGTGATGCCGATGTTGTTGCGTCCCTTGGCGCTGACCACGCCGACGGTCAGGGTTTCGGAAAAACCGAATGGGTTGCCGATGGCAATGACCCATTCGCCGATTTCAATCGCGTCGGAATCGCCGATCGGCAGCACCGGAAAATCGCCGCCTGGAATTTTTATCAGCGCGACTTCCGAACGCGGATCGCTGCCCACCAGTTCGGCCTGGAACTCGCGGCCGTCGTGCGTGCGCACGGTAATGCGGTCGGCATCGCCGACGATGTGATTGTTCGTCAGGATGTAGCCGTCCTTGGTGACAATGAACCCGGTGCCCGTGCCG
>JAXGSX010000199.1:0-6681 GCA_040775225.1 Kiritimatiellia bacterium
GAAGTGTCGCTGGCGCTGGAGGCGGGCGCAGTTCTGGCCCGGGACGGGATTAATGTCCGGGTCGTGAGCATGCCGTCATGGGAACTGTTTGAGCGCCAGCCGGAAAAACTGCGGCGCAAGGTGCTGCCGCCGGCCTGCAAAATGCGCCTGGCGCTGGAAGCCGGCGTGGGGTTGGGCTGGGAAAAATACATCGGCCCCAAAGGCCGTATTTTCGGCTTGAACCGTTTTGGCGTTTCCGGGCCTTACAAGGTGCTGGCGCGGGAATTCGGCTTCACCGCCGACAACGTGTTGAAAATTGCCCGGGAAATGCTGGGAAAATGAGTTGGCATGGCCCGATTGATCATCCATGGCGGCAAGCCCCTGCAGGGCGTGTTCCAGCCGGCCGGCAATAAAAATGCCGCGTTGCCGATGCTGGCGGCATGCCTTTTGACGGACGAGCCGGTAGTGTTGCGCAATGTGCCGCTGATAGATGATGTCCGGGTGATGTTGGAGATTTTGGCAAGCCTGGGAGTGGCCGTTGCCCGCCGCGGGCATGCTTTAACTCTATGCGCCGCGGGCCTGCGTCAGTGCAGCCTGGATCGGGAGTTGTGCGGACGGGTGCGCTCGTCCCTGCTGTTTGCGGGGCCGTTGCTGGCGCGGCAGGGTTGCGTTACGCTTTACCCGCCGGGCGGTGATATTATCGGCCGGCGGCGGCTGGACACGCATTTTCTGGGACTGCGCGCGCTGGGCGCCCGCATCGCCATGAGCAGCGCCTACACGTTCCGCGCGCGCCGGCTGCGAGGCGCGGAAATCCTGTTAGACGAAGCCAGCGTGACCGCTACGGAAAACATACTGATGGCGGCGGTATTGGCGCGCGGGCGGACGGTGATCATGAACGCCGCTTGCGAGCCGCACGTCCAGGACTTGGGCCGGCTGTTGCTGGCGATGGGGGCGCGTATCAGCGGCTTGGGTTCCAACCGCCTGGCGGTGGATGGCGTGGATGCCCTGCATGGCGCCCGACATGCAGTCGGCTGCGATCATATCGAGGTGGGAAGTTTCCTGGCCGCCGCCGCCGTTACCGGCGGCGCGCTGTCCGTCACGGGCGTTGATCCGGCGGCGGTCCGTCCGCTGTTGCGGGCCTTCCGCACCCTGGGCATGCCCCTGGCATTGCGCGGCGACCGGCTGGAACTCCATCCTGCCCGCCGCCGGCAGGTGGCCGCGGATGCCGGCGGCGCCGTGCCTAAAATTGAGGACGGCCCCTGGCCGGCCTTTCCGTCCGACTTGATGAGCGTGGCAATCGTGGCCGCCACGCAGACGCACGGCACGTGCATGTTTTTCGAGAAAATGTTTGAAAGCCGCCTGTATTTTATAGACCGGTTGATTGACATGGGCGCGCGGATCGTCCAATGCGATCCGCACCGCGCGGTGGTGATCGGGCCTGCGCGGCTGCATGCCGTGCCTTTGGCCAGCCCCGATATCCGCGCCGGCATGGCCATGCTGATAGCAGCGCTGGCCGCGCGCGGCGCCACAATCATCAGCAATGCCCAGGTGATTGACCGCGGCTATGAAAACATTGCCGCACGCCTCCGCGCCCTGGGCGCGGAGATTGTCCGGCGGGATTAAAAAAGGTCGCCTCTCCCTTGACGATATAATTATGCCTGTCTTTGTTTATACCGCGCGCAATGCCGCCGGCGAAAAAATTACCGGCAACGTGGAAGCGCCCGACCGGCGCGGCGCTCTGGCGCATATCGAGCGCCAGGGGGCGATACCGGTGCAAGTCGAAGAAAAAAACGCCGAGGCTTTGCGCAAGGCCGCCCAGCCGCGGCGCGGTCTGCATTGGCGGCGCGATCAACGGCCGCGGATGACGGGCCGGGAAATGCTCATTTTCACTACGGAACTCAGCGATTTGCTGGCTTCCGGCATGAAACTCGGCAATGCCCTGAATACGCTGACCCAGCGGCGCGCGCGCGCGGATTGCGACCGGATTGTCCGCGGCCTGCGCGACGATATCGTCCAGGGCGCCAGCCTTTCCGAAGCATTGGGCCGCTACCCGGAATCGTTTCCCAAACTGTACGCGAGCCTGATCCGCGCCGGCGAAGCCGGCGGCGCCTTGCCCGAGATCATGCAGCGGATTGTGGCCTATTACGAGCGCATGCAGGAAATCCGGGAGAAAATCTACATGGCGCTGGTATATCCCGGCATTGTCATGCTGGCGGGCTTCAGCACGATGATCTTCACCATGGTGTTCGTCATCCCCCGCTTTTCCCTGATTTTCAAGGATCTGGGCAGCACCCTGCCTTTACCGACCCGCATCCTGATCGGCATCAGCTCGGGGATGATCCGCTACGGTTGGCTGTTGCTGGGGCTGGCGGTGGCCGCGGCGGTCATGGCGCGCCGCTATCTGCGCACGCCGGCCGGCCGCCTCTGGTGGCATGCCGCGCAGATGAAACTGCCGCTGGTGCGCGGGATGGTGATGGCCAGTTCCTTTACCCAGTTCGCGCGCACCCTCGGCATGCTGATCGGCAACGGCGTCTCCGTGCTGGACGCCCTGAGCATCAGCGAACGCACGGTGCAGAACGCCGTGTTGGCCCGTGAAATCCGCAATGCGCGCGAACGTGTGACCGACGGCACCACCATTTCCGGGCCGCTGGCCGCCGGCAAGGTTTTCCCGCCCATGCTGACCGACATGCTGGCCATCGGCGAGGAAACCGGCGACATGAGCGGCGCGCTGGCGCATATCGCCCGGCGCTATGAAACCATGCTCGACCGCAATGTTAAGATATTCACCACGCTGCTCGAGCCGATCCTGATTGTCGTCATGGCGGTGCTGGTCGGTTTTGTGGCCATCAGCATTCTCATGGCGGTCTTTGACGTGACCAGCGGACTGAATGTATGATCCCGACATTCTATTTGACATGCGCCCGTTTTGATGCTAAACAGGAGGCCGTATTATGAATCAACAAATGCAAAATCATTATCGAGTTCCAGCGCACCGGCGGCAGGGCGGCTTTACCCTGATCGAGGTTCTGCTGGTGGTGATGATCATCGGCGTGCTGGCGGCCGTGGTCATGCCCCGCTTGAGCGGCCGGGGACGCGATGCCCAGATCACCGCCGCCAAGACCAGCATCGCCAACTTGAGCACGGCGATCAATCTGTACGAGGTGGACAACGGCAATTTCCCGCCCAGCCTGCAAGCCTTGATCGCCAAGACCTCGGAGCAGAACTGGAAGGGGCCGTACCTGCCGAAGGGGGAAATCCCCAAGGATCCCTGGGGCAATGAATTCGTTTATACGCTGAAGGACGGCGGCTACGAAATCAAGTCCCACGGCCCCAACGGCGCCGATGGCGGCGGCGATGACCTTACCAACTGAACAGCCATGCCGGACCCGGCCGCCTGCCGGACCCGGCGGATTTACGCTGGTGGAATTGCTCCTGGTGCTGGTGCTGCTGGGCGTGGTGGTCGGCATTGCGATGCCGTATTTCGTGCATTCCATCCGCGGCAACCGCCTGCGCGTCGCCGGCCGCACCCTGGTGACCGTTTCGCGTTACGCGCGCAGCATGGCGGTGTTGAAGCAGGCCGAGGTGTCGTTGACGTTCGACCTGGATTCCGGCAAGATTGACGTGGTCTCCAGCAATGCCGACCTGCCGCGCTTCACGCGCAACCTGGAAGGCGTGCTGCTGGCATCGCTGGCCATCGCCGGCGCCGAACCGGTGGCCGAGGGCGTCTGCACCGTGCCGTATTACCGCAACGGCTTATGCCGGCCTTTTGCCTTGCGGATGCTGGATCAGCAAGGCGCGGGATTGACGGTCAAGGTGGACGCCCTGGCGGCCGTGCGGGTGGTGCCGGATGGATGAATATGCGCCGAAAGGAACGCGGCATATGAAACCGTCAATCCCGAATCCAGGCCGCCCGCCGCAATCCCCCCCGCGCCCGGCGCGGGGCGGTTTTACCTTGATCGAGGCGGTGCTGGCGCTGGCAATCCTCAGCATCAGCGTGTTTGCGCTGGCGGAAACAACCGCGCGCTGCCTGGCGGTCATCCGGTTGTCGCGCAATTACCAGACAGCGCGCGCGGTGCTGGAAAAAGGCGAAGCCATGTATCCGGTCAGTTCCACGAATGCCCCGGAAGATCTGGCGGCCGGCCCGGAAGAAATCATCGAAGGCTTTTATTTCCAGCGATTCGAGCCCCAGCCGCTGGATGAAGAGGCGCGGCTTTTCGCCGTGCGCACCCGCGTCAGTTGGTCGGAAGCCGGCCAGAACTCGTTTGAAGAAGTGGCCAGCTTGTTCTACTCCGCGGCGGAAACCGAGCCTTGACGGATCATAACGCCGGCCCGCCGCCTACTTGAGCACTATGCGCTCGGGCACCAGCACGGGATGGGTGTCCGGCCGCTTCACCCAGTACACGCGGCCGCTGATGGCCATGCGCCGGTTCAGCAGGGCGCGTAACTGCGCTTCGTTGCCGCGTACATGGCAGATGGTAGTTTCAGCGCCGGCGCGTTCCTGCGCCAGGCGATAGCGGCTGGGCGCGCCGAAAATGAAATTGCGCGGCCGCAGTATGCCCTCATATTGCCGCCACTGCCCCTGCGGCTTGCCGGGGTGCAAATCAAGGTCCGGGGGCGGCTTGACCGCCACGGCCGGCGGCGGCGGGGTGGGCGGAGGCGGCGGCAGCGGAGGTTCGGACGTCAAAGCCGGTGGTTCCGGGAGCGGCATTGAGGCCGGTTTCGACGCCGGAGGAGCGCCCGCTGTGGTTGGTGTTTCAGGCGCGGAGGTTATGGCTGGTGTTTCCGGCGCGGCGGCTGATGCCGGCGCAGGTTCCGCGGCCGGTGCCGCCGCATCGGCCGGTTCAAATTCGACCATGGACCTGGCGATCCAGAGCGAAGCGGATTCCGGGGGCGCGATTTTAATCCAGTCGACGTGCGACCCGCGCACGCTCACCGGCGCTCCGTTGCTGAGCTGGCCGACAATGTTGAAATTTATGCCGGCCCCGGCGCGCACATTAACCCGGGTTTTGCAAGCAACGATGCCGTCCCGGACATAATCCCCCAGCACCCATAATTCCGCATGGGGCGGCGGAACGACTTCCACCCATTCATCGGATACGCTTATGACCGTCAACTTATCCGGCGCCGAAACCTGCGCGACAACCTCCGCCGCCATGGAAGGCTTGGCGCGCAGGTTGACGTTCTCGCGCATTACGGTCAATTGCCGGCCGGTTTCCCGGCACAAGCCGCCGGCCGCGCCGATCAGCCATGCGGATAAAACTATGCTTGCCAACTTGCCGTGCATTGGATCCGCCCTGGAATTGGCGGGACGCCCGCGGCGCCCGGATATGGTTATTCCTGCGGTTTGGTCTTCGGCAGGCCCAAGCCCCGGTCGCCATCTTTCCACTTGCCGCGGGTGCGCAGCAAATCAACGCGTTCGAAACGCTTGAGCACATTGCGTTTGGTGACAATTTTATTGGCCGACTTCAAACTGGCATGTTGAGACATTGTTACAGCATCCTTCCGTAGTTTGCCCGGGTATGGCCCCGGTATGCGCCATGGCATGCAATCCGGGCCTATTCTGCCGCCGCATCCGCAAATGTCAACAGTAAATCACAGCGGCGGCGGTTTCGGCAGACCTTCCAGCTCGCGCAGGGATTTCTGCAGATCGGCATCCGGCAGGGTGTAATTGCTAAGTTTGCCGTTCAGGTAGGCTTCGTAACCGGTAAGATCCATCAAGCCGTGACCGGACCAGTTAAGCAGAATTACGCGTTCGCGGCCTTCTTCCCGGGCTTTTTTGGCTTCCCGGATGGCGGCGGCGATAGCGTGGGACGTTTCCGGCGCGGGGATGTAACCTTCCGTGCGGGACCAGAGCATGGCTGCTTCGTAACATTCCAGTTGCTGGATGGCGCAGGCTTCCGCCAGGCCCTCGCGCACGACATGGCTGACCAGCGGCGCCATGCCGTGGTAGCGCAGCCCGCCGGCGTGGATCGGCGCCGGAACGAAACCGTGTCCCAGGCTGTGCATCGCCAGCAGGGGTGTCATCATGGCGACATCGCCGGCGTCATAAACGAACGGGCCGCGGGTCAAGGTCGGGCAGGCCGTGGGTTCCACCGCCACTACGCGCAAATCGCGCCCGTGAATCTTGTCGCAGATGAACGGAAAACTGATGCCGGCGAAGTTGGATCCGCCCCCGACGCAGCCGATCACCACATCCGGATAAAGCCCGATTTTCTTGAACTGTTTCTGGGCTTCCAGCCCGATGATGCTTTGGTGCACCAGCACGTGGTTCAGCACGCTGCCCAGCGCATAACGGGTATCCTTGGAGGTCACGGCGTCTTCGATGGCTTCGCTGATGGCGATCGCCAGGCTGCCCGGGCAATCGGGCGATTGTTCGAGCACGGCCCGGCCGGACTGAGTGTCCCGGCTGGGGCTGGATACGCAATCCGCGCCCCAGACCCGCATTAACACCTTGCGGAAGGGCTTCTGGGTGAAGCTGATGCCCACCATGTAAACCTTGCATTCCAGGCCGAACATCTGGCAGGCCATGGCCAGGGCGCTGCCCCACTGCCCGGCGCCGGTTTCCGTGGTGATGCGCTTGGTGCCCGCCATCATATTGTAATAGGCCATGGGAATGGCCGCGTTGGGTTTGTGGGAGCCGGCCGGGCTCACGCCTTCATGCTTGTAATAAATCTGCACGGGGCAGCCGAGCAGTTTTTCGAA
>JAXGSX010000200.1:0-6632 GCA_040775225.1 Kiritimatiellia bacterium
AAATTCCGAGGACTATTTGAAGACCCTGGGCACGGAATAACGCTTCAAAACGCGATTTTTGAAATTGGCGCTAATTTATGAATGGCACGCCATGGGCGACGGCGCCCGCGGCGTGCCATTGGCTATAGCCATGACTGCCAATGCGAAAAAAAATGCCGGGCTCAGCGGCCAATCGCTGATCGAATCCTGCGTGGTGATCGGGATCATCTGCCTGTTCTTGATGGGCCTTTTTCAACTCTCCCAGCTTTACATGGCGCGCGAGGCGCTGATTTACGCCGCCGCGCGCGGAGCGCGCGCCCGCACGGTGGGCTTCAACGATTTCATGGTGTATAAAACCGTGCGCGTGGCCGCCATTCCAGCGGCCGGCCGCATGCTGGACCGGCCGGACAACATCAACAGTCCGACCGCGCAGCGTAATCTCGAGCGCGGCCGCATTCCACTCTATCTCGCCGAGGATCATTATTGGCGTTTGTCGGCCATCCTGGATTATACCAACTGGCCGGAACTGAGCTACAATGTGGTTGACCTGGGCGGCCCCCAACTGGATTGCCGGGTGCGGGAGAATTTCCCCGTCGGGAATCCCGTCTTCCGGGCTTTTTACCGCGGCGAGACTGTGCCCTTGTCCGGCAGTGCGACGCTGGAAAATCATTATCCGCTTTATTTGTACGAGGCCGGAGGCGCGCCTTGAGATCGGAGTCCCGGCCGATGAATAAATTGAATGTATGCAAACCGACGGCTCACCGAAGGTTAGCCCTCCAAAATCGATCCCATGACTATGCTTTCCCGTGGAGGGCGAAACTGTGTTGAGCCATGGGCGGGAGTGGTACTGGCCTTGAGCCGGTCTAAAAGGTTGCAAGCCGCGACCCGGGCGCATCAGGGACACGAACACCGAACACCGAACACTTCATGAAAATGTCAGGCCGTCATTCCGTCAGTATCCCGCCCCCCGGCGCCGTGCATGCCCCGGCCAAAAGCGGACAGGTGCTGGTTTTCCTGGTCATGGCGCTCGTGATCATCACCATGTTGATTTTGTGGCACGTGGACTTAAACGCCATTTTGCATCTGAAATCCCGCACGCAAAACGCCGGGGATGCGGCGGCGCTGGCGGCGGCGCGCTGGCAGGGCGTCACCCTGAACCTGATCGGCGACTTGAACATCATGCAGGCCCTGGCATTGTCCGGCGGCGACACCAATGCCGCCGCCCAGATCGTGGAAATGCAGGCCCGGCTGCGTTACATGGGGCCGCTGGTGGGGCTGGTGGCGGCACAACAGGCCGCCAAGCACAACGGCATCTACGTCAACTCGGCATTCAGCGCCATGCTGCTGGAACATGCCGACGATATCCGCGAGGTTTACATGGATGCCGCGAGCGGTTTTGCCGAGCCGTGGCCCGGTTGCTGGGAAGCTTACGCCGGGGTTTTGGAGGAGATCGCCGGGGAAGGGCTGGCGGCGGCGCCGGACAATACCCGGCGTTACGAAGATTATACCGGTTATCATGTGCTGCTTGACCCCAGTTTTTACGATGCCATCGCGGGGCAGGATTGGTGCTGGTTCGAGTGGTACAACCGGGACTTGTTGCGGTTTTACACGGATTACACGTATTGGCCGGCGCTGATGCCATTGCTGGTAAAGGAGCAGAATCCGGCGGACAGCGAAATTTTCGGGTTGGGCTTGAGCACGGTGCAGGCTGTGTTGCCCGGCGGCGCCACCATGCTAACCAATCTGAACGGACTGGCCGACGCGCGCGATTTAAGTTCCGCGCCTGTGACGACGGCGGCGTTGGCTTTCGCCACCACCTGGACGGTATATGATCCCGTCCGGTGGACGGCCTGGAACGCGCTGGCGGCGTCCAATAATTTTCCCATCCGTCCGCTGGTTCTCCGTCCGGAGTACGATTACGCCGGCGCGGATGCCGTCGCGCGGGTGATCGCCGAGAAAATGCGTTTTTCGTTGAACTGGGATGAATTATCAAAAGTTACTAAAACAAATTTAAGCGGAGGGCTTGCCGGCGCCAGCGTGGTGACTTGGACGGCGGCGGCCAAACCGTTCGGGTACCTGGAAACGGACGCTGGTCCGGCGCGGCCGGACTCAGCCGGGCTGGTCCTGCCGGCATACCATAATGTCAGGCTGGTGCCGGCGGATGCCGCCTCCGGGCCGGCCGGCGGCGCGTATGACCTGGCCTGGCGGGAACATATCACGTCGCATCTGCCAAATTACATCCGGGACGGATTACGGGGGCTGGACGCCGATTGCTGGTATTGCCGGCAGTTGGAACAGTGGGAGGACGAGGCCTTCCGCACCCGCGGCCTGGATTGGCTGGAAGAACGGGATGAAGACGGCGAATTGCTGCATCCCTGCCCTGAACCGGTTTTCGGCCCTGTTCCCGGCGGCGGCACCCGGCGGGGACACTGAAACCGAACCCCGAACACTGAACACCGAACACTGAATTGGAGTCGGGGCGCCCTCACCCCGGAAATAATATGATGCAAACCCCTAAAAGGCATGCCGGGCAGGCGATGGTCGAATTGGCGGTGGGGCTGGTGGCGATCATCGTGCTGTTGGGGGCGTTGATCCAGATCGGGCGGTTGACGCAGGCGCGGTCGCTGGCCATGGCCGATGCGCGGGCGGAGGCCGGAGCATTGGGCATGTCACCCACCACCCCGGCCTGGCCGCTGGATAACGAATATATTTATAACTGGCAAGCCGGCCGGGACGGGCGCGCTTATACCCGCGACGATGTGACGATTCCCGCCACCAGCGCCGTGGATGCCGTGCAGGCGGCGGTGGAGGCGTCCGGGATGGCGGAAGTCCCCGCGCCGCCCGCGAATCCGTTCGGCGGCATGGCGGCGGGCGTGAATCCGGTGGAGGATTTCGCCCTGGTTTACGGCACGGAATCGGAATCCGTGGACGTGCTGGCGGCGATCCGGCGCCTGGTTTACAACCAGGATACCATCACCGTCTCCGGCAGCGCCTGGATGGTGTGGACGGAGGGGATATATTGATGTGTTCGGTGTTCAGTAAACCTTAAATGAGCCAGGTGGAAAATCTTTTATGCCGCGCCGCATTATGTTTTTAATTTGCCTGCTGGGCTTTACCCTGGCCGCTGGCCCGGCTGCCAGCCGGGTTTTCTGGCGCCGCGCCGCCGCCGGGGAGGCGGTTTTTGACAACACCCCCGGCTGGCGGACGGTTTACCGCGGCGCCGTCCGCATTAACGGCCGGCCCGGCGCGGTGCAGGTGGCGGTCTGCGAGGAGCCGGCCGCGGCTGTGGGAGAGCGTTTGCGCGCGGCATGGGGCGGCGCGGGGTCGGACCTTGAATTCAGCGCGGACAGCGGTATCCGTTACGGCGTGGCGCGGGCGGCCGGTCGTGTGCGCCGTTTTTTGTTGCTGGAATTGGCAGATGCGGGTACAACAGTTGTGTTTGCCCTGGATCAGGCCGGGGAAGATTATCGCGCGTCGCTGGCGCCGCCAGCCGGCGCCGCCCTGAGCGCGCTGCCGGTTTATCCCGGCAGCGCGCCGCGGTTGCTGGTGGAAAACGAAGAAACCCGCGCGGGGCTGCTGATCGGGATGGCGCCCTCCGGCGCGGAGGCGGTGGCCGGGTTTTACCGGCAGGCGCTCGCGGAGCACGGCTTCCGGCCGTTGTTGCCGGAAACGAGCGCGGACGCCGCCGGCGGCAGTTTTTTGATCTACGGCAAGGGCGGCGCGCTTTGTTGCGTGCTGGCGCGGGATGGCGGCGCGCCGGCGCAGTGCACCGTCACGCTGTTGTATAAAAGATTGCGCATGGAATGATTGGGGAAAATGAAGCGTTGTGTCAGTGCAGGATGGTTGTTTTTATGTTTGTGGTCCAGCGGCTGGGCGGGGGCGCGTGACGACTTGCGGGGCCTGGTGGATATCGCCATGGAATGGAATCCGCGGGTGCGGGCGGCGGCCCATCAATTGGAGCAGGCTGCCGCCGAGCGCGCGGGATTGCGGGGTTTTTTCGATCCGAAACTCACCGCCGGCGGGGAATACGCCGATTCGGTCTACGGCCGGCGCGAGACCCTGCTGCAGGCCGGTGTCAGCGCGCCCGTGATCCCCGGCGTGTATCTGGACGCCGCCCTGGAGGAGCGTTTTTTTGACCAGCTGGGCGATCTGGATTCATCCAGCCTGGAATATGACCGCCTGATTCAAAGCCGGGTATGGCTGGGATTGAATGTGCCCTTGCTCCAGGATCGCGGCTGGCGGCAGTGGCATTTGCAGGATTTGCAGGCGCGGCACGCCCTGGCGGCGGCGGATGGGCAGCTGCTGGCTGCGCGCCAGGAAGTGCGCCGGGAAGTCGAACAGCAGTATTTCGTTGTGCTGGAAACCCAGGCTTCGATCAACGTGGCCGTGTCGGCCGCCGAGCGCGCAGCCAAACTGCTGCGTGAAGCGGAAGCCATGGTCAGCGTGCGGGCCCTGCCGGAATACCAGGTGTATGCCGCGCGTTCCGCGGCGGCGTTGCGCCAGGAGGAAGTTCTGGCGGCGCGCCAGAATTTCGATGCCGCCGTGCTGGTGCTGAACTCCCTGATCGGGGCGCCCGCGCCGCCCGCGCTTTCGGCGCCGGAATTGCAGGATTTGATCGAGTGGGCCATGGCGCTCCATTTGCCTGAACATTACCGGCTGGAAAAAATTCTTGCCACGCGCGGCAATTACGCGCGGATATTGTCGCTGATCGAGGCGGACCGCGCCGCCCGCGCACTGGCGGAAGACCAGTTGCGGTCCAAGTTAAGCCTGGTTTTTGAAACCACTCTCCAGGGTGAGGATCCCGAAGACCTGGCGGCCACCGGCCGGTACCTGAGCTCGCGCAATGCCGGCGTGCTGGCCGGCGCGGTCTGGAGCCGACCTTGGGGCTATCGCGCGGAAAAAGCCCAGGTGCGCGCCAAAACCGCCCAACTGGCCGAGCAGGGCGAATCGTTGCGCCAGGCGGCATTGACAATCGCCGCGGAACTGGCGGTGGCGCATAAGCGTTTTGCCGCCGCCCACGGGCGTTTGCGCGAAGCATCCGCCTCGGTGGCCGCCGCCCGGCAGGCGCTGGAATCCGAGGACGAACGTTTCCGGCTGGGCGAAGGGCGCAGCCGAAACGTGCTGGATGCGCAAAAAGACTTGACGGACGCGCTAAAACGGCAAATAGTAACAGGAGTGGAATTATTGCGCGCTTATTATGCGTTTGATTTCGCCGCCGGCTACAGCCTGGCGGATACAGGTGAATTATGATGACTAGATTGCGGAGCTTATTCGGTTTCGGCGAGGATAAGGATGATGATTTGCAGCCGCCGCTGGAAAATTCAATCCTGCCCGACCACCAGCGCGACAAGCTGGAACGGGATATCCAGATTTTGGAGGACGAATACGGCCTCAAGGAAAAGCAGCTGCACAAGGAGGCGGAGCGCCAGGTGCAGGATGCCGCCAAGGATTCGCTCAAGCAGATGCACGTGATCCAGATGGGGCGCTGTCCGCATTGCGGCGAGCATTTGAGCGAGCACATGTTCGCCGCCATCTGCGAGTCCTGCGGATGGAATACTTTCGATGTCCCGCGCAACGGCCCGATCCGGGTGCACTTGAAGGATCATACCACCGTGCTGGATGCCCAGCGCTGTTATGTTACTTCGATTGGAGATGTTTTTGTGGTCAACAATGACGTGGTAACCGCCCGCCTGCTCAAGGGGGCGGTGGATTGGATTGAATACGTCTGGACGCCCGAGGAACTGGATCAACGCTATAAGGCGACGCTGGAACGCCTCCACATCACCTGCGGCTGGTGCAACAACAAGGTAGACCCCTCCAGCGAAGGTTTCCACATGGTGCACGTGGCTTTCGGCGCCAGCCAGGAGCGCTACGTGTTCTGCTCGGACGCCTGCTACGAGGCGTTCCGCAAGATGTACCCCGCGCGCGTTCACCGCAATTGCTACGAACGCAAATGCTCGGAATGCAATCTGTGTGTGAAGCGCTACGATGACGATGATGACGGCAGCATGCGGGTGATTGCCAAGGACCTGTTGCGTTTCAAGGCCTTGCGAAAACAACAATCGGGTTGATCCATTATGGGCGTTGCACATACCCCCGGGCCGGGGCGGCCCATGCCGCTGCCGGCCAAAACACGCCGTTGGCTGGCGCGCCGGATGTTTTGGCGGCTGACCGGGATTCTGGTCATTGTCGCCGCCGCCGGTTGGTTAATTCGCGTCCCGCGCGTCGTCTGGGCCAACGGCAACGTGATTTCGGAGGAATACGCCGAGATCCGGCCTGCCGTGGCCGGCGCGGTAAAAACCATCCACGCGCATTCCGGCGACCATGTGCGGCGCGGCGACCTGCTGGTGCAGTTGGATAATGCCGAGGCTTTGGCAACCATGGAAGAGGCGCGGCGTCAGATGCACAAGGCGGAGGCGGAATTGGCCCGGCGCGAAGCGGAAGTCGCGGAGCAGAAACGCCGCCGGGCGGAGGATATGGCGGTGGTGGACCTGCGTCTGCAGAACGCGCTCAGCCGTCTGGCCCGCACCAGGGAATTGCTGGCCCGCGGATTGGTGGCCGGCAGCGCCCTGGAGGACGAACAGCTCAAGGTGGACCTGATCCAGGCCGAGTTCAACTCGCTGCGCCAGCAGGATATGAGCGTGTTTGACAAG
>JAXGSX010000201.1:0-6628 GCA_040775225.1 Kiritimatiellia bacterium
CATCCCCATCATCATGCTGGACGATCCGCCGGATTGGTTCTGGGAACAAACCAAGAACACGGCGGTTCTGGACGGATATTTTTATCCCGATGCCGATGACGCGGCCGCCATGGCCAAATGGCGGCAGTACGTCCGGACGGTCGCCGGGCGCTACCGGGGAAAGGTGCATGACTATGAAATCTTCGGCGAGGCCTACGGCCGGTCCGACGCATATCATTACGGCAAGCTGGTCAATATTTCGGCGGAAGAATTGCATGCGGTTGATCCGGCCATCCGCGTGGCTTGCAACATATCGCACAGCCCATGGAGCAAAAAAGTCGCTGCAATAACGTCTGGCAAGGCCGACTACTATACAATCCATCCCTACGGCTTTGTCGGCGGACGCGACCCGGCGGTTTTGCAGGATGATGTGCGGCTGGCGCCGATCCTGGACATGCTCAAGGCCGCCGGCGCCAACCCCGTGCTGGCGAACACGGAATACGGCTGCTACCAGGTGCTGGCCTGGGGCATGCATGAAGACGGATATCCCATGACACCGGCGGAATTCGAGGCCAGCCTGCCGGGCCGCGAAATGCCGGCGTTTTTCATCAAGCGCGGGCGCGATTCCTTCACCGACTGGTACACCACCGCATTTCGCGCCGTGCGCGGTTATGTGCTCAACCTGGCGCTGAATGTCAAGTACGCCTTGTGGTGGTCTTCGATCGGCGGCAGCATGATTTCGGACCTGCAATACGCCCCCCATACGCCTTCGCTGGCATCCGTCTCCTACGCCAACGCCGTCGGCATCCTGGCCGGAACGGAATTTGTGCGGCGTATGGACCTGGGCGGCGGCGCCGCCCTGAAGGGGTATCTCTTCAAACGCGACGCCGAATTCATCATTGTCGGATGGACGGATGAAATCCTCGATCATCGTTCGGCAACGGTGTATCTGGAACTGGCAGGCCAGGATGTGAAGATTCTGGATGTTTTCGCCAACGCCGTCGCAACGGAAAAATACGGCGGCATTTACAAGCTGGATTTTCATCCTAATGCGCCGCTTTACGTTGTGGGTATCGCGGATATGCCGGCTGTCAGCGCGCCGGTGCTGACGGCGGCCAGCGTTGAGCGGCAGGTTTACCCCGGCAAACCCGCGCTGGTCAGGGCGGCAATATTCAATCCCATGCCGAAACCATTGCGGGGCATGGTAACCCTGGAATTGCCGCCCGGGTTTGAGCAGCCGCCCGGCCGGCCGGTGGAGGCGGCGCCCCGGCAGACTGTCACCGTGGATTTCACCATCAAAATTCCGGCCGATATTTCCGACAAACAGGATATGAAGACGACCCTGGCCGGTCCGGCCGGGCCTCTTCAAACTGTGACATACCTGGGCATGCTGCCGGTATGCCTGAGTGCGCCGGCGGTTTGGACAACGAATGCCCCGGTCATTGACGGCGATCTGTCCGACTGGGGAGATCCGGCGGCATTTGCGATTGAAATCAACCGGCCCCCCCAGGTAGTAGAAGGCATCCCGTTCACCAAAAGCTACCTGAACAACCAGTTGGTGGACTGGCGCGGGCCGGCGGATGCGGCGGCACGGGCGGCCGTTCGGTATGATGCCTCGAATCTCTATTTCGCCGTCCGCGTTTATGACGACATCCTGTCGAACACCAACAGCGCCCAGCCGGCGGCGGCCGAAACCGGCGATGCGATTGAATTGTTTCTGGACGGCCGGGCCATGGCCGGCCAGGCCGGCGACACTTATACGCCGGACGTTTACCACGTGGTCTTTACGCCGCCGGTGGAATCGCTGGCGGCGCCGGCTTGCCACTGGCTGCGGCCTCCGGATAATTATCTGGAAGCCATGGCTTATGCGTCCACGGCGTTGACCAATGGTTACACCCTGGAAATACGGGCGCCGTTATATAATTTCAAGTTCCGCAAGGAAGCTTTGCCGGGCAATGCCTTCGGGTTCGATCTGGCGGTTGACGACCGCGACGAGCCGAAACCAGAACGCAGCGCCATCCGCAGCCGCCTGCGCTGGACCGGCGATGAGGCGGCCGAGGCCAATCCCGCGCATTTCGGCCGGGTGGTCTTCATGCAGCCATGAAAGCGAGATATGCAAACAATTAACCTGGGCATTGCCGGTTTCGGCCGGATGGGCCGGCATTTAACGCGCGACCTCCTGGCGGCCGCCGCGGGGGTGGCGGAAATTGCCGGCGTGGTTGAGCCGGACGATGCCGCCTACCAGGCAGGAGCGGATTTCATTCAACGCCGGCCGCCGCGGTTTTCCTCAATCCGCGGCATGCTCAAACAGACCGGGCCAGACGCGATCGTGATCGCCGCCCCGAACCATGTTCATCTTGATTGCCTGCGCGAATTGGAAGGATGCCGCATTCCCATCCTGCTCGAAAAGCCGCTGGAGTCGGAATGGGGCAAAATCATCGAAGTCGCGCGTTTTGCCAGGCGGTATGCGGGGCCGGTCATGGTGGACCATTGCATGCGCTACAGCCCGATTTCCGGGCAGGCCCGGGAATTGCTGGCGCAGGGCGCCATCGGCCGGATTTGCTCGGCTAATTTCATCCAGCATTGTTCCTACGGCAATGCCATGTATCGCACTTTCCGGCGCACCATGCGCGGCGGCGGGGGCATGTTCATCGAAAAAGCCACGCACGATTTCGATATCATGCTGGATTGGCTGCAGGCGCGGCCGCTGCAGGTGGCGGCCATGGGCGGGCGGTACGCCTTCGGGGGCGGCAAGCCGGATGATTTACGCTGTGCCCAATGCCCGGAACGCATGGACTGCCCGGAAAGCGTCTCCAACCAGCGGATTTTGAATGGCTGGGCGGCGGACATGGAAAATGAAACCCGCGCGGATGCCTGCGTGTTTTCACGGGAAATTGACGTCCCGGACAGCGCGTCCTGCCTGATCGAATGCGAACGCGGCCTCATCGCCGCCTATGCCCACAGTTATTTCTCGCCGGCGAGTTACTCCACCCGCGAGTATGAAGTGACCGGATTGCTGGGAGTGATGAAGGTGTCGTATTCGCTGCCGGAGCAGCACAAGCGCGGCCGCATTGCCGTTTATCCCCGTTACGGCACGGCCCATGATGTGCGGACGTGGGAATTCGACTATCTGGGGCGCATTCATTACAATGCCGGGCCGGAGGTGGCGCGTCATTTCCTGGGATTGATCAGGGGCGCGATCAAGCAGCCGCGCACGACGGTCATGCAGGCTTTGGCCGCCGAGGCGGTGGGGTATGCCGCGACCCGGGCGGTGGCCGAGCGGAACGCGGTTGAAGTGGCGGCGTTGATCCCCAGCGATTTGCGCGGGGACTGGCAGGCTTTGTGGCCGGCGCGTAAAGTCCTTGCCGGTACCGGCTGGGCGTAACTCCGACCATCCGTTTGAAGGTCATGATGAAGGATGCGGTGGAGGCGAAGCCGGTGGCGAAGGCGATTTCCTTGACCAGGCGGTCGGTGCCGTTCAGCAGGTTCACCGCCTTGTCAATCCTGATATTGCGCACATATACGCCCAGGCTGGTCTTCAGTTTTTTACGGAACAGCGCCCGGAGGTGGCTGGGGCTTAAACCGACGGCGCCGGCAATCACGGGGATGGTCAGGCGGGTGTCAATATGTTCATAAACATAATGGTTGATGGTTTCCACCAGCATTTCATGGATGGCTTTGTCCGGCGCCCCCCGGGAGGATGCCGGTTGGCCGGCTGCCGCCAGCATGGCATGGAGCGCCCAGGCCAGGGACAAGGCGCAGCGGAACCCCCGTTCGGGGATTTCGCGCTGCCGCAGGTAGATTTGCAGCAGGTCGGCCAGCATGGCCAGGCACGGCTTTGCCAGCGGGACAGGGGCGTTATGCAGCGGTTGCAGCCAGTCGGGTCGGTCCAGTTCGAAAGTGATGTAAAGCCAGTTCAGGCGGCGCGGCGCTTTGAAGGAATGGGTCTGGTGGGGGAAAATTAAAAGGCCGCAATTTTGCGGCAGGGATATGGCTTGGCCGTTCAGAATGGCCGTCCCATCCGCCGATAAATTGGCCACCAGCACAAACCGGTGATGCCGGGATATGAAATTGGCGCGCAGGCTGTCGGTCCGGCGGAAACAGATGATGTTATCCGGCAGTTCCTGGTTGAAATGCCGCAGGCCGTTGAAGTAGTTGTATTGCTTGGCCGGCAGGCGCCGGGTTTGAACAAAAATGGATTGGTGCATGTTAAGGCTTGAAAATTGCCGCGTCAATTCAGCGGTGCAATTGTATCTTCCGGCGATGAATAAATCAGCAAAAAAATTCCGGCCGTGCATGTCGCTGGACGAGTCGCTGCGGCATGCTTTTCCTGACGGAACACCTGGCGGCGTTCGGACGGCAGGTACATCGGCGAAAGCAAAATAGGCCGGCGGCGCGCTGTCAATCGCAAGACTGAATCAAAACATCGTTTTAGTGAATGGGCCTGGCATGCATAAAGAGTTCCGGCAGTGCTATACTGCCGCTGTGAATACAGGCAAGCCTGCATGAACGAATTGTCATTTCAAAACTCATTGGCGCGGTTGCGGGTCAACCGCGCCGGCCGCGTCGTGTATTTCGGCGCCGGACAGGCCGAGGCCAATGTCTGCGCCGGCGAACCGCCCGCGGCTTCCATCCTCAAAGCGGGCCGACATTACCCGGCGACGTTCGCGCGCGGCATCCCGGACGGCCTTGAGATCGGCTTCGGCGATTCCGGCGTCACCGCCGACCTGGCGATCCGGGGATATCAGCGTTATTTCGTGATGGAAGTCCGGCAATTATCCGATCCGGAGGTTGAAGAAATAGCATTCCTGGATATGCCGCTGCAGGCGGAACAGCTGCTGGCCCAGGCTCTGGCCGCCTGCGCCCTGGCGCTTAATATCCGGACGAAGGTCGAGGGTTTCCCCGGCGACCAGGACCGTCTGAGCGCGTACGCATTCCGCGCGTTGTCTTTCACGGGCGCGCAGGCCGCTTTCATGGTCTGCCCGCGTCCCGTGTTGCGGGAAGTTCTACAGGAGGCCGTTTGCGGCGCGCCGGAACTGCCGCACTCGCCCCTGGGCGGGCCGTGGGCGCTGGATCATCCCGCCAACCGGGATTCATACATTTTCGATCGCGGGGTGACCGAGTCCAATGTGGATGATTACATCCGGGTGTTACGAACATTGGGCGTCAGCCAGTTGAACATTTACGGCCGGTACCGCGCCTACCGCCACGGCGATTTTGAAGCCAACCCCGAATTATACCCGCGGGGGCGCGCCAGCCTTAAAACCGTGATTGACAAGTTGCACGCGGCCGGCATTCTGGCCGGTTTCCATTCGCTTTCGTTTGTGATTGACGGCAACTCGCGCTGGATTACCCCCCGGCCGGATGAGCGTTTGGCGAAGGATGCGGTTTATCATCTGGCCGGCCCGCTTTCCGCCGATGCGCCGGTTGTGCCGGTGGCGGAAAGCCTGGCGGATATCAACCCCAGCCCGACCGCCCGGAACGACAACAGCCTGACGCTCCAGGTGGACAGTGAATTAATCGAATTCCAGGCCGTCCGGCAGAATGACGCCTGGGCCTTCACGGGTTGCAAACGCGGCGCATGGGGCACCGTCCCCCAGCCGCATCGGGCCGGCGCGCCGGTCGCCCGGCTGTCGCAAGTCTGGGGGCATTTCGTCCCGGACGGCCATTCGGACCTGCTGCCGGAAATCGCCGCCGCCGCTGCGGACCTGGTGAACGAATGCGGGTTCGACATGGCCTACTTCGACGGGCTGGACGGCGAGGACCGGATGGGGAATCCGGCGCTGGGCTGGCATTACGGCGCCCGGTTTGTGTATGAATTCTGCCGGCGCCTGCAACGGCCGCTGCTGCTGGAGATGGCGACATTCCACCACCATTTGTGGGTAGTGCGCTCGCGGATCGGCGCCTGGGATTATCCGACCAAAAATTATAAGCGGTTCGTGGATCACCATGCGGCGGCCAACCGGCGGGGCGACCGGATCATGCTGCCGGCACAACTGGGCTGGTGGTCGAGCACGCTCGATTCCCGCTGGACCGGTATCCAGGGCGATCGCATGTTCCCGGAAGACGTCGCTTACTGGTGCGGCAAGGCGCTGGCAACGGACTCCGGCATAGCGCTGGTCGGACCGGATTTAAGTCCGGATAAGTTTTTTGCCGGGACCGCGAATCAAGCCGCTGCCGGAATCATCAGGGAATACGAAACCTTGAGGAAGTCGGGCGCGGTTGCCGCGGCGATCCGCGCGGCGATGGCGCAGCCCGGCGCGGAATTCCACCTGGCACGTCGGGCGGATGGCCAGCCAAAGTTTCAGCGCCGGCATCGCGCGAAATATATTCTCCGCGCGCCGGCCGGCCGGCCGGCGTCCACCAGCCTGGCGCGCCAGGATCGCCAGCGGGCGGTGCTGTGGCGCCTGGAGCCGCTTTTTTCCGTCATGCCTCAGGCCGATCCCCACGCGATAGTCCTGGCTGACTTCGCCCGGCCGGACGAATTCGGCGCGCCCGCCGCCGCGCCGGGATATGCCGCGGAGTTTTCCGCCGCAGACACGGGCGATCCCGCGCGCCCGCGCCTGGGCTGTTTCAAAGCCTGGCGCGCGCATGACGCGGGCGGTGCGCCGGAGTTGCAGAGGCATGGTGATGTTCATGGCATGCGCGC
>JAXGSX010000202.1:0-6611 GCA_040775225.1 Kiritimatiellia bacterium
CCGCAATCACCACCGGGATCGGGCAGCCGGCCACGACTTTCTCGAACGATTTGGCCGAGCCGGTATAGGTCACCTTGACGATATCCGCCCCGAGCTCCGCCGCAATGCGGGCGGCATGCCGGACGCTGTCCGGGTCGTTCTCGGACTTGATCTTTTTGCCGCGCGCATACATCATCGCCAGCAGCGGCATGCCCCACTCCATGCATTGCACCGCCACCTGGCCCAGGTCGCGCAGCATGACCGATTCGTTCTCCGCGCCGATATTGATGTGCACGCTGACGGCATCCGCGCCGAATTTCAAGGCATTTTCCACCGTGTTCACCAGCACCTTGGCATTGGGATCGGGGCTCCAGACCGTGCTCCCGGAAAGGTGCAGGATCAAGCCCACATCCTTGCCTTGCCGGCGATGGCCGTGCAACGGCAGGCCGATATGCCCCAGGACGGCATTTGCGCCGCCTTCGGCGACGGCATTCACCATATCGCGCATATTCTCAATGCCGGGTATCGGACCGACAGTCACGCCGTGGTCCATCGGCACAATCACCGCGCGCATAGTGTCGCGGTTGATAATCCGCTCCAATCTGATTAATTTTCCAGGCATGAATCCCATCGCGCATCTCCCGTTCCGCTTGTTTTCCGGCATGGATCAAGACGGCTCACCCCAGGTTCGCCCTCCTTTTGAAATTTGAGATTCCAAATTTGCAATTTAAGATTGGGGGCGAACCCGAGGCGAACCATTCGGATTTGCGCCTTACAATGCCCCATTTGGCGCCATGCCTATTTTCCCAGCAATTCCTTCAGGTGTTGAACATATGCTTCCGCCCCGCCGCGCCGGTACCCGGTCTGGGCGATCACTTTGCCATCGGCTTTCAGCAGCAGGATGGTGGGAAAGCCGCGGGCTTCATAACGCCGCATCAAAGCTTCGTTTTGCTTTGTTTCAGCCTCAGGCAGTTGCTTGTTGCGCGGGAAGTCCGCCTTGAACAACACCAGGTTGTCCTTGGCAAAGTCCTTGAATTCCTGTTTCGCAAATACTTCTTCGTCCAGCTTGATGCACCAGCCGCACCAATCCGATCCGGTGAAATCCAGTAGAATGGGACGCTTGAGTTCCGCCGCCATTTGCCTGGCTTTCTCAAAGTCCGTGAGCCAACCCTCCGCCGCCGACGCCATTCCCGCAAGCAGGATTACCGCCAGGACCGAGCCGATTAACTTTTTTTGCATTTTGCCCCCTATCGGATATGAATCAATCTACCGCATCCGCTGTATACTGGCAAACCCGCGCCGGCATGTCAAGCACCGCCTGCATCGTCAATCCGGCCATGGGGAAAAACATCGAAGGACTGATCGGGGCGGCCCGCGGGGATTGAAAAGCGCGCTTGTGCCGGCGGCGGCGCTATGCTAAGCTTGATTTGATGAGCATGAAAACCCAAAGCGTGTTGATCCAGGACGAGATGGCCAAGTCCAAGTCCAAGCTGGCGCATTACTGCGACCTGATCATCGGCCGGCGCGGCTGGCGCCATTTGCTGCGTTATGAATTGACGATCTGGTTCTGCGCCATGACGCCGGGCGCCCTGGGTCTGTTTTTGCGCTCAAAATTGTATCCGCGCCTGCTGGGCAGTTGCGGCCGCAACGCGGTTTTCGGCGTCAACGTCACGCTCCGGCATCCGCATAAAATCCACCTCGGCGACAACGTGATCATTGACGACAACTGCCTGCTGGACGCCAAGGGCATGGACAACCAGGGTATCCGCATCGGCAGCGGCGTCTTCCTGGGGCGCAATTCCATCTTGAGCTGCAAAAACGGCGACATCGTGCTGGAAGACCGGGTCAACATCGGTTTCAACGCGGAGATATTTTCCGGCAACCGCGTCACCGTGGGCGCCGATACGCTCGTGGCGGCCTACTGTTACTTGATCGGCGGGGATCATGCCAGCGCCGATGCCGGCGCCGCCATTAACCGGCAGGGCACCACCGCCCGCGGCATTGCCGTCGGCCCGAATTGCTGGTTCGGCGCGGGCGCCAAAATACTGGACGGCGTGGATATCGGCAACGACAGCATCATCGGCGCAGGCGCGGTGGTCACCCGGGATGTGCCGCCCGGTTCCGTGGCCGTAGGCGTGCCGGCGCGCGTAACGCGCAACCGGCGGGGCGACGCGCAGCATGATGCCGCCCCCGCCGCGCCGGCGCCCGCAGCCGGTTAATTAACCAACTTCCGCGGGAGCGTGCCCGCAGCCCGGATTGCAGCCGCAACCGGCGCACAATCCCCGCGGGCACAGGCGATAACATTATGGCGAAGATAACTGGCCAACCGCTCCCTTGCATCATCCGACGCCTGGCCGGCGCCGCGTTGCTGGCGATCTGGCTGCCGCAAGCCGGCTGCGCGCCGGAATCCATGCCGCCGCCCCGTCCTGCGGCGCCGGCCGGCGCGGCCGATACCGCGTCGGATGCCGGCGCGCAGCTGCGGGAACTGACCGGCGCGCATGCGCGCGCGGTCTGGGTCCAGGACCTGGGCGATGGCACGGATACCGGCCTGGAATCCGGCAATCTGCGGCTGATGGGGTTCGATTCGGAAGATGGCCGCGGCGAACGCGCCATCCTGGACCAGCCGGCCAATTACGGCCGGCCGCTGATCATGCCGCGGGGCGATCGCGTGGTTTTTTCGGATCGGCGCGCCCGCCGGATTATGCTCGTGCATTGGGATGGGACCGGCTTGCGCGCCATCCGGCCCGGCCTGGCCCTGGCCGTCTGGGCGGATGCCGCCGGGCGGGAATGGGTCTATTACGGCGAAGAGCCCGGCATGCAGCGCCTGGTCCCGAAAGTTTACCGCTGCCTGGCGGATCATCCAACGACGGTTGAGCCGGTTTGGGAGCGGACGGCGGCGGGCTTGAACAATTTTCAACTTTCGGATGACGGCCGGCGCGCCGGCGGAGTATTTCCCTGGCCGGAATGCGGGATCGCGGAATTGCCCGACCGCGGGCTGCGGATTTTCGGCAAGGGCTGCTATCCCGCGCTGGCGCCGGACGATAGCGGCCTGTTCTGGATTTTTGACGGCGCGCATCGCAACCTGCTTTTTTTCCGGCCCGACACGGATGAACGCTGGCGGGTGCCGATTAATACCGCCCCGGAGATCGGCGGTTATGAAGTATATTATCCGCGCTGGAGCAACCATGCCCGGTTCATGATCATGACCGGGCCGTTCAAGGTCGGCACCGGCGACAACCGCATCCGCGGCGGCGGCCTGGAAGTGGAAGTTTACGCCGGCCGGTTCGGCGCCGATTACCGGCGCGTGGAAGCATGGCGCCGGTTGAGTTTCAACCGCCGGGGCGACTTCTACCCCGATCTCTGGGTGGCGCCCGCTCCCAAGCAAACCGCCGCAGAGAGCAGCGCCGCGCCCGATGCCCCCGCTCCCGCATCCTCCGCTGAACCGCCGCCGCCCTGGCCGGCGGAACGCGCCCGCCTGGAGTTCATCTGGGAGAACCGCGCGCGCCCGAATGAAATCGCCGGCCCGGATGGCGCGGCGCTGATCTGCGGCGTGGAACCAGCCGGACGCGCGCGATACGGGCGTCATTTCGAAATGCTGATTGACCGCGGCGCCTTTCATGCGCTTCCCGCGGCAGCCCGCCGCGCGCTGGCGGCATGCCGCAAGGCCGGGGCCATAACGCTCGAGCTGGTTGCCGTGCCCGCGTCGGGCGGACCGCGGCCGCCGGGCGTAATTTGCGCCATCGGCGCCAATACCCAGGCGTGGCGCCTGCTACTCGGGGAACGCGATGCGCGTCTGGCATGCCTGCTCCGGCGCAAGGCCGGCGCGCCGGGCGGAGAAATAGATCTCGGACCTTTGCCGCCGGGCCGACCGGCGCACATATCTTTGAGTTACACCGACGGCGCGTTGGCCTGCCGGCTGAACGGAGTTGAAACCATCCGCACCAACCTGCCCGACGCGGATTTCATCGGCGGGGACTCGGATTTCCTGCAGTTTGGCGCCGCGCCCGACAACACCTTGCAATGGAGCGGCTTGATCGAAGGCGTGGCGTTGTTCAGCCGGGCATTGACCGCGGAGGAAGCGGCGCGGAATTACCAGGCCTACGCCCAAAAATCCGCGCGCCGCACGCCCGCGCCGGCCGTGGCCATGGTGGACGCGCGCCTGACTGCCGCGCCGGACATCCCCGCCCCGGCGGAAATCGCCCCTTACCGCCGCGCGTTGGCGGTCAACCGATACCAGTTGGTCCGGGCGCTGGACGGCGCGGAGTTTCCCGCGGAATTCCTGGCCGCCGAATGGGTGATTATGGATGGCGCCGTCCTGCCCGATGCCCGGCGGGCGCCGGACCGGATTTACCGGCTGCGCCTGGAAAGTTTTGACGATCATCCGGAACTGGAAGGCGAACGCCTGATCATGGAAGGCGATGCCTGGGCCTGGCCGATGTATTATACGCCGGATGCCTGAAGCCGGAGGAAAACCCGGAGGTTTTTCCGGCATCCAAGGAGCAGGATGGTTTTCAGTTCGCATATCTTCATGTTTTATTTCCTGCCGGCGGCCCTGGCGCTATATGCGCTGGCGCCGCGCCGGGGGCGGCACCTGCTGCTGACGCTGATCAGCTACGCCTTCTACGGCTGGTCGAATCCGCTGTTTGTGCTGCTGTTGCTGTTTTCCACGACGGTGGATTACATCTGCGGCCTGGCAATAGCCCATAATGGATTCCGCTGGCGCGGGCCGGCGCCGCAGCCGTCCCCGGGCGGCCCCCGCACCCGGCTGCAACGTTGCATGCTGGCGCTGTCAATCGTCACCAACCTCGGGCTGCTGGGCTTTTTCAAGTATTTCAACTTCGCCTCGGACAACGTGGCGGCGCTGGCACAATGGCTGGGCGCGCCGGGTTTGGCGCCCGTGCTGCGGATCACGTTGCCCCTGGGCATCAGTTTTTACACCTTCCAGTCCATGAGTTACACGATGGACGTGTTCCGGGGACACGCGCGGGCATTGCGTGATTTCACCGACTTCGCCTGCTTTGTTTCCATGTTTCCGCAGCTGGTGGCCGGGCCGATCATCCGGTTCTCGGAACTGGCCGACCAGTTGCGCGGGCATCCGGTCACCCTGGAAAAATTCGCCCGGGGCGCGGCGTTTTTCAGTCTGGGCCTGGCCAAGAAAATCCTGCTGGCCAATCCCTGCGGCAAGGTGGCCGACACCGCCTTTTCCGCCGCCGGCTTGAGCATGGCGGATGCCTGGTACGGTGTGACCGCCTATGCCTTCCAGATTTACTTCGACTTCAGCGGTTATTCCGACATGGCCATCGGCCTGGGGTTGATGCTTGGATTTGTCTTCCCCAAAAACTTCGATTCCCCCTATCGTTCCGAATCTATTACGGAATTCTGGCGGCGCTGGCATATATCCCTGTCTTCCTGGCTCCGGGATTATCTTTATATACCGCTCGGCGGCAGCCGCCTGGGCGCCGGCCGCACTTACCTCAACCTGATGCTGGTCATGCTGCTGGGCGGATTGTGGCACGGCGCAGCCTGGAATTTCGTGGTGTGGGGCGCCATCCACGGCGGGTGGCTGGCACTGGAGCGGCTGGCCGGCAAGACCAGCTTTTACCGGCACTTTCCCCGGCCGGCCCGGATTGCGATCACTTTCCTGATCGTGCTGATCGCCTGGGTTTTTTTCCGCGCCGCGGATTTGCCGGCGGCCGGACGCTACCTGGCCTGCATGTTCGGCGGGGGCGACGGCCAACCTAACGCCTGGCTGGTGCGCGGCATCATACGGCAACCCTATTACCTCGGGGTAACTCTCGCGGCGGCGCTGGTAGTCTGGCTGGCGCCGCAAACCTGGGATTGGTCGCGCGCCATGGGTTGGGGCAAAGCCGCGGCGGCGGCGGCGCTGCTCCTGCTGGCCGCGGCGGTGCTGGCCACGCAAGCTTATAATCCATTCATTTACTTTATTTTCTAACGGCCATGTCCACTGAACATACAAACAAATTGACCCGCGAGCAAATCGCCATGCTGGAAGCCGGCCGCACCCGGATTACGCCGGCTTGCGCGATGTTTCTGGCCGGCGTGTTCCTGGCGCTTATTTTCGGAGTGCCATTGGCGCAGCTGGCGGCGGAATTGCGCGAACCCGGACTGCCGCACAGCCTGTCGCTTTTCCGCCGCCTGGCCGCCGGCGCGCCGGCGGAAACCGCCGGCACGGCGGTATGCTGGCGGCGCATCTTGACGGTTAACCGGCGCCTGTTGGGCGAAATGCACGCCTGGGAAACCACGCTGGAAGAAAACGCCATCGTGAGCCGCGCTATCCGGCCGCCGGTCCAATATCTGCTGGCGCGATGGCTGGGCGCGGGCACCGAAAAAGCCTATTGCGGACGCGGGCATTGGTTGTTTTACCGGCCCGATGTGGACTACCTGACGATGCCCGGCTTCCTGGAGCCCGCGGTCATGCAACGCCGCGCAGCGGCCGGGGAAGAATGGCAAACTCCGCCCCTGCCCGATCCGCGTCCGGCCATGCTGGACTTCCACCGGCAACTGGCGGCGCGGGGCATACGGCTGGTGTTGATGCCCACGCCGGTCAAGCCCATGATCCATCCCGAGCAATTTGCGCAAGTTTGCGCCGGCGCCGGCGCGCCGCTGCAAAA
>JAXGSX010000203.1:0-6600 GCA_040775225.1 Kiritimatiellia bacterium
CAAGCTGATCCAGGCCGCCGGCGGCGGCCAATTCCTCCGCCAGCGTCAAGCGGAATCCCGCCATTGCATTCTCCACGCTCTGCCAGGCGATCCGCAGATACCGGGGATCGCCCGTAAACAGCGCGGCCTCGGCATTATACATGCCCGAGGCGCTCTGGTAGGCCACCGGACGCTCGGAAAGTTGAAACCGGTACTGATAATCCACCATTTTCAGGAAGCAATCGAGCACGCTTTGCTCGCGGGTGAGCCCGTAAACCGCCAGCATGGAGATGGCCACGCGGCTGGCCTTGTAAGTCGGAGTGGGCGTCATTTTTTCGGAGACGCCGTTGGGACTGTCGAGGTCCATGTTCTGCCCGGCCAGATTCCGGACCATTGCGCCCAGTTCCGGGTTCCAATCCATGGAATACATGGCGGCCAGACAGCGCAAATCCAGGAAATTGCCGCCCCAGCTTACGCCAGCGGTCTGCATGAAGTCATGCTTGATGGTTGCTTCCGCGCAGGCTTCGGCCAATTCCCGGACATCCCAATCGCCGGTAAAATAAAAATGATGCAAGTAATTCATGATATCCGCGCCGGAACCGCCCGCCCACCCGGCCTTGCAACTCTGCCAGCGCCAGTAAATCGGCAGGCTGCCGGCGCTGCCGGCCTCGCCCATCTTCGCGGCTTCCGCGCCCTTCGGCAATCCCGCGCCGGCGAACCCCCCCTGCACCTTGCGCGTGCCGGAGGCGTCATCGCCGCAATCCCAGTGATGCATGTTCATATCGCCGGCGAACCGGTTGAAACGCGCGGCGTAATCCAGGTACTGGCGTTCTCCGCTGCGCGCGTAAAGCAGCCAGGCGCTGTGGCGCATGTGGTAATCGGTCAAACCGCTCATGCGCCACCAGGTCATGTAATATTTGCCCGTGTCCTGATCCCGCCCGTAGCGCGTGCCCATGTTGGCGCCCCAAGCAATCCACCCGGTCATCGGAAACACGCGGCGCGGCAGCAGGTGCCGGTCAAAAAAATCGGATATGTATAATTCTTCCCGCGGAAATCTTGTTTCATCCTTCGGGTGCAGATGCAGCCCCATGACGCCGGCGCCGCAGACCCAGGCCGGGTCGGCCATGGCGGGTACTCCCCGCGCCGCGACGGCCGCCCGCGCGGCAATCGCTTCCGCCGGGGGATTGCCGGCATGGGGCACAAACCACATGACATGCGTCTTGGCCGAACCCTGGGCGTTGCTGGGGATTTTTTTCAACACCTCCAGCCCCAGGTCTGACTTGGAACTCCAGTCTTCGCCCCAGTAATCCCGGATCAAAGCCGGCACGCGGAAATCCAGTTCGCGCCCGGCGCGTTCAGCCCAGAGACGGACGGTCAGCCCGGCCGGAGTCGCATGGAATTCCTTGGGGAACTGTTCGGCGAAATCCCGCAAGGCTACCGCATATCCGCCGGCGGCGCCCTGCCAGGCGCACCAGTCGCCGCAGGCCGACCCGGCGGCCAGCTCCGACGGCGCGCCGCCGCGGGCGGCGCGCGCCACCGCGTAATGCGAATTGGTTTGCATGAAATGGGGAAAATCATCCTGCAACATCCAGGCGGCTTCGCCGGGATTCAGCCGGACTTCCAGCGGCGGACGGTCCGCGCCGCGCGACAGCGCAAAACAAGCCGCGGCCGCCCCGCCCGGCGGCCCCTGGAACTCCACGCCGATATCCTTGAACCAGACTTCATTCGTGTCCTCGGTCAGCACGAGCCGGTGCGTGATTTTAACGTAAGGGCAGCCGCCGAAGAAATCCAGCCAGACAATGCCGCGCGCGATACGCTCGCCCGCGTCAGTGACATACCAGCCTTCCTTGCGCAACACCGTCCAATGCGGGCCGCGGACGCGGAAGGCAGTCTGCATTTCGCTGCGCGGGCCGGCCAGCCGGCCGATCCGGCCGCGCTGATCCTTGACATATACGCCCCGGCCGGAATCGCGCAGCAACGGCCGGCCGGCATAGTCGGCCCACTTGATCCAGGCATCCTCCGCGGCAATAAAATATTCCGCGCCGCCGGTCTTGACCGTCATGCCGGCCGCCGATTCTGCCACGGTAATACCGTCAGCAGCATCCGCCCGCACGGATGAATCCTGGCCGGCGACGGCAAAATATTTTCTGCCGGGGGTGGCGATAAAGTGCAACATCGCCCAGCGCGCGCTGCCGTCCAGCCAGGTGGCGGTCACATCCGACTGCGCCGGCACCGCCACGCCGGCATCGTCCACCACGCCCAGCGCCCCCGCATCCGGCATGGTTCCCGCCGCAAACGGGACGCCGCAGGCGGCGGGCCATGATCCGGCAGGGCCGGCCGAAAAATCAATTAGCAAGGGAACGCGGATTTCCCGCGCGGCCCGGCATTCGATCACGCCGAACGCCAGCAATGCCGCCGATATTTGCGCCAGTATTTTCAAAGGAAAGCCAGTTTCATCGCGGCGCCCCAATCGGCTTCGACTGACGCCGGCGCCGCCAGTTCCACTCCGCCATGTTCCCAATCCTGCCCGCTGAATCCGGCAACCAGGCCAGTTACCTCGCGCCTGCGCCTGCCGGAAAAGCACCGCGCCAATTCCGGCCGCCACTCCCGGCGGCCACTGGCTGAGCCGGTCCGTCCGATTGCGGCGGCCGCCTGATGCCGATGCATTCCCGATAATTATTCCTGCTGCATTTCGCTCGCCGCAACGTCATCAATCTGCAAACTTCATTTGCGAATCTAATTATAATACTAATCGGTTTTTCAAGGGAATGCAAGTTTTTTTGAAAGGCATGCGCGGGGCGACCCCGCCGCCCAAACTTTACATTGACATGCTCGGGGACATTGAATACGCTTGTGAAAAGTCTGATGTTGCAGCCGGCCGGCAAAGCCCGGGAAAATAAAGCATGACGCGGGGCCGGCCGCCTCATTGCTGCGCCGGGAAAAGGCATCGGATGATTCGGAGTCTCGCCTGGCGTCGTCAGACGCAAGCAAAGGAGGGCGGCATGTTTATCGGCATTCCAGATCCGTGGGTTTGGCTGGCTTATGTGTTATCGGTGCTGAGTTCGCTGCTGTGCGTCGGTTGGGGTATTGCCCGCTGGAACAGCGGCGCCGCCGGAGCGCCTGAAGCCGGAGAAAACACCGTGCGCCAATGGGCGGACAAGGAAGACAAACTGGAAGAAGAATTGTAATCCGGAAGGGGGCATCCATGATCGGGTTCTGGGAATCGGCGGCGGTGATTATTTATTTCGCCCTGGTGGGATATCTCGGGTACCGGGGCTATCGCAGCACTCATTCGGTGACCGACTACATGGTGGGTGGACGCAAAGTCCATCCTTACGTCATGGCCATGTCATACGGGGCCACCTTCATCAGCACTTCGGCGATAGTGGGTTTCGGAGGCGCCGCCGGCGTCTTCGGCATGGGCCTGCTCTGGCTCACATTCCTGAACATTTTCCTGGGAATTTTCGTGGCGTTTGTGGCGTTCGGCGGGCGCACCCGCTCCATGGGATTGCGCCTGGACGCGCACACCTTTCCGGAATTGCTCGGGCGCCGGTTTCAGTCGCGCTTTATTCAGGGCGCTGCCGGGCTGATTATTTTCACGCTGATGCCGCTTTACGCCGCCGCGGTGCTGATGGGCGCAGCCAAGTTTCTGGCCGAACAGTTGGGCCTGCCTTACGAAACCGCCCTGGGGATTTTCTCGGCCATCATCGCCATTTATGTGATCATGGGCGGCATTAAGGGGGTAATGTATACCGACGCGCTGCAGGGATCCTTGATGATGGCCGGCATGGTCATTCTGCTGGTTCTGACATATCACAAACTGGGCGGCATCATTCCCGCGCATCAGCACTTGACCGACATGGCCGGCAGCGTGCCTGAAAAACTGGCCAAAGGCGGGCATCTGGGCTGGACGGCCATGCCGCGGTTCGGATCGCCGCTCTGGTGGTCGCTGGTAAGCACCATCGTCATGGGTGTCGGCATAGGCGTGTTGGCGCAACCGCAACTGGCGGTACGGTACATGACGGTTAAAAGCGGCCGCGAACTTAACCGGGCCGTGCCGATCGGCGGCATATTCATCCTCATGATGACCGGGGTAGCCTTCGTGGTCGGCGCCTTGTGCAACGTATATTTCCGCGATACCCTGGGCAAGATCGCCATCGTGGCGGCCAAGGGCGACGTGGAGTCCATCATACCCATGTACATCAAGTCCGCCATGCCTGCCTGGTTCGGCTTGCTCTTCATGCTGTCCCTGCTGTCAGCCGCCATGAGCACGCTCAGCAGTCAATTCCATGCCATGGGCACATCGCTCGGCCGCGACTTTTACGAACAGGGCTGCCGGCGCGGGCGCGCCGGCGGCGGCGGCGTGATGGCCACCCGCCTGGCCATCCTGGCGGGCATCATTGCCAGCGTTTATCTGGGCTATATTCTTGAAACCCACTTCGGCAAGACCGGCACGGAAATCGTGGCCCGCGGCACGGCCATCTTTTTCGGGATGTGCGCCTGCGCCTTCCTGCCCATGTATCTGGGCGGATTATGGTCGCGCGCCATCACCCGGGCCGGCGCGGTTTGGGGCATGCTCGCCGGGGCCATTTCGAGCATGCTGTGGATGCTGTTTGTCCATGAAAAGGAATCAACCGCGCTCCTGCTCTGTCAAAAATTATTCGGCGTGCGCTCGCTGGGAATCAAGCTTGAGGATGGCGTCGAAGCGTTCCTGAAAAACGGCCCGTTTATCTGGGCTTTCGTGGATCCGCTGATCATCGGACTGCCAATTGCCGCGATGACAACCATCCTGGTGTCCATGGCAACGCGCAAGTTCGATCAGGCGCATCTTGACAAATGCTTTCAGGGATAGAAGGCATGGGGCCGCCGCCAATAACGGCGGCTGCCCAAATCCCTGGCGCCATACGCGCGCCGGCCGCCGCGACCGGGGCGCAACGGCCGGCGGCGCCGCGACCAGAAGGCGGTTAAAAATAATACGCCATGCCGAATGCCAGGACGGGATAGATTTTAAAATCATCGGCGTCGTCCTGGATTTTTTCCTGCTCTTTCTGCAGGTCTTCCCGGAATTGCGGGAAAGCCATCCCCGGACCATCGGCGGTCAAGGCCACGTCATATGACTGGAAGGCTACGCCCAGGTCGAAGATGAAGGAGAAACAGGCATCGCTGCCGACCGCATTGCCGTACCCGATGCCGACATAGGGCGCCGCCTGGCGCGGGGATTCGATCGAACCCGAAAGCGTGCCGATTGCCGCCGCCGGGTATTTGTGATCGCCAATGGTGATTTCCCGGTCCGGGGCGGCCTTCAACTTGGCCCGCGCTTTGCTGTTGAATATCACGCCGCCGCTGATGCGGAAATTATTGGCAAATGGATGCACATCGAGCATCACGGGGAAAACCGACAAATCCAGGTCAAGATCATAATCCACATCCTCAATTTGCCGATTGAGCGACAAGGCGGCCCACGACCCGCCGCCGCGCAGGTTCAGATAGCGGTTCAATCCGACGGTCAGGTCGCCGCCGATGCCCAGGGTGCCGATCTTGGCGCCCACGGCCACATTCAGCCAGTCCCAGTCATATTCCGGCTCAGGCTGCACGGCCGCCGGCGCCGGGACAGCCCGGCGCGCATAAGCCGCCGGCCGCGCCGGCGCCGGGGCGGTCGGCGGCCCCGCGATCGCCCCCGCCGCAGCCAGCGTCAAAACCGCCGCCAAAATCTTCATGCTGCGCATATCCTTTTCTCCCGGTGATTTACCGCGTTGCATAGCAAGCTGTCAGACCATGATCAATACCCGATTTCCCCGCGCGATGCGAGCAAAATTCGTCCGGCACGTTCCAATCCACAGGTTAATGATTTCGGCGCTTGCCTTCAAGCCGGTTTTCCGATATGCTTCCCTGCGGTTTTGGGAAACCGTCTGCATTGCATATCGAACCACAAGAGGGGTTTGCCATGGGATCCGGCTGCGCCAACAATGAACTGAATTATTCCGCCAAGAAACCGCGCGAAAAACGCCGCCGCGAGCAAACGCAGCGCCGGCGCCTGCTGGCCATGGGCGTGCCGGAAGCCCGGGTCAGGCAATTGAACTCCAAGCAGGTGCGTGAAATGCTGAAACGGCCCGCAGCCGTGAAAAAAGAATTCGCCGCGGCCCGGCCGGCTTGACCGCCGAAATCAATTCCGTGGAACCAGAACGGCCACCCGCCACCAGGCATGCTGCGGCGGTCCGGCCAACCGCCGCGCCGGGCCGAGCCCGGGAGCGCGCCCTCTGGCCGGACGAACCTAAACCCTTCCTGGAACATCTCGAAGATTTACGCCGCGCCATCCTGGCGTCCGCGGCCCTGCTGGCGCTGGGCATGGCGGCGGCCCTGCCCCTGGCGCCGCAGATTCTGCGTATCCTGCGCGCGCCGTTATCCGGCCTGACAGACAGGCCGGAGGAATTTCTGCGGTCGCTGGAAATCGCCGGCGGTTTTTCCATCGCGGCGCGCCTGACCTTCTGGGTCGGCTTGCTGCTGGCCGCGCCGGGCATCGTGCTGGTAATTGCGCGTTTTATTTTCCCCGCCCTGCGGGCCGCCGAACGGCGGGCGGCCGCCGGCGCATTCGTCCTGGCGATAGTCCTTTTCGTTGGCGGA